>JABLXW010000004.1 GCA_013177945.1 Bacillota bacterium | reverse complement strand
GGCATCTTGCATCGTTATTATGAAAGCTAACGACTGAGGTTTGCCAGGAGCCGTGTACGTGGCCCGTACGCACGGTTCTGTGAGAGGGACAGCGCTAGACTGATTACCTAGCGCTGCCCTACTCGATGCATGGGGTTTCCGCAGCCTCACGGAGCCGGCCCTGCGCGCGCCGGGGAGTTAAACCTTTTCGGCGGCGGCGTTCAGCCCTGCGAGGCGGCCGAAAGTCCAGGCCCGGCTGTGGCTGAGGCCGGGGGTTGTGGTCGGGTACATGTTCCCGAAGAAGCAGCCGGAAACGTTTCCTGCCGCGTACAGCCCCGGGATAACCTTTCTTTCCCTGTCTAATACCTGGAGCCTGGTGTTGACCTTCAGGCCTCCAAGGGTAACGAGGAAACAGCTCGTGACCTGGCAGGCATAAAAAGGCGCCTTTTCTATCGTCGTCAGCCGGTCGGGGTGCTTGCCGTAGTCGAGGTCTTTCTTCATCCGCGCCAGCTCGGTGTACCTCTTCACGGTAGCCTTGAAGGCTGCGACGGGCACCTTCATCTTCTGGGCCAGTTCTTCAATGGTTTGCGCCGTCAGAACGTTTCCCTTTTTGACCGCCTCATCAAGCTGCTTGGGATTCCACAGGTGCGTTGGCGGGCCCATGTTCTTGCAGCACTGGCTTTTCATCTTCGGCCATTCCTGGTCGTACTTGGCATCCCAGATCGCCCACACCACGCCGGTCGGCTGCTGGAGGATCTGGTTGATTTCGTAGCCCCAGGGCAGGTCCTCGTTCATGAAGCGCTCCCCGTTCACGTTCACGTAGAGCCACGGCTGGCGCGCCAGGTTGAAAAGCGCCTGCCCGCTCCACGGCACCCAGTCGAAAAGCATCACGCAGTGGGGAAGGTCGTCTATTGCCGCGCCGATCCACAAAGCCATTTTGTGGCCGTCGCCGGTGTTCAGCCTGGGCTGGTAGGTGCAGCCCAGACGTGTGGCCAGGGCTCTCCAATCGCAATACTTCTCGACCATCTGGCGGTCGTTTCCGTAGTCTCCGGTGCAGAGCACTACCGCTTTCCTGGTGTTGAACCTTATATAGTCGCCTGCTTGAGTCTGCGCGATGACACCGGTGACCCGGCCCTTGCCCTCCCTGAGCAGCCGCACTGCCGGGGTCTCAAAGCGAAAGTCTACGCCGCGCCTTTCGGCATTGCGCTGCAGCATTTCGGCCAGGGTGGCCTGCCACTTAGGCATGAAGACGTGGATCGTGGGGTAGTTCGGGAAGTACCACGGCTTGGTGGTCGGATCGAGGACGACCTCGATTTTTTCTGCTTCCGCCATGTCAAGCAGCCAGTCCATAACCTTGCTGCAGTTGTCGGCCCACAAAGTGACCAGCTTCTGGTCGCTCCTGTACGCCCCAAACTCCATGATCGTTGCGATGATCTGGTCCCTGTCAATCTTGATTCCTGCCTTTTTCTGCAGCCTGCTCCCGATGGCAGCGTTATGCAGGCCATGGGCCATGTAGGTAGGCCCCTTCTCAAGCAAGACCGTCTTGGCGCCTGCCTCCGCGGCCGAGAGCGCCGCCGTCAGCCCGGCTATTCCGGCTCCGACGACAACCACGTCCGCGGTGATGGTTTCTTTAATGTCCTTCTCCGGAATCGGCGGGGGAGGTACTTCGAAGCTTGCCCTTTCGGGTGCACCTGCCTTCTCCGGCGCCGCAGCCCTTTCGCTGGGAGCCGGTCCGCAGCCGGCCAGGGCGCCTGCCGCAGCTGCCCCCGCAGCCCCTACCGCTATCCCTTTGAGAAAGTCCCGCCGCGTGATTCCCCTATGCTCTTTCTCCTGAGAACTCATGAGCATTCCTCCTTAAAGTAGAACCGAACCGCGGCCTTAAAGAAACGTGTCCTGACTGTCCATGACTCTTCTGAACGCACGCCTCTTCGAGAACCAAAAGATATATTCCTCATCTGGCCGTTCTAGAGGAGTACCACCTCCTCGCCCTTCCGACCGTTCGCGTTTACACCTGATGCATTCAACCCTTTGTTTCGAAACTTCTATCATGTCGGTTTGGGTGATCGTTGGCTTCTCCGAAAGCACAGGCCTCCTGTTCAACAAAATTTGCGCTGTATTCTGGCTCTATGTTTGTTTGCTGTCAACAAAAACTCCTTTGTCTTGCAGAACAAGAAAAAGCCATATTTTTAGTAAAAGGAGACAAAATAAAATAACCGGAAGCCAGGGGAAGCCTCCTGGTGTCTGGCGAAGCGGCGCGATTCTGCTGCTTCCTTCCGCGGGCGGCCTCTTGCTTCCAGAGAGCAGGAGTGGTATAGTAAAATCGACAATTGACAATTGCTCCGTTAGGTGAGGCTCCTGTACGGAAACAGGCCGCTGCCCGGAAACATCGAAAGATGCCAATGGGTGAGCAGGTATTACCGGATTAAGGTTTTACCTAATGCGGCTGGGGGGAACCCTACGCCGTGCAGTGCCAAAGCTCAACGAGAGGAGAGCAAGTGCTGTTCGTCTAATGCCTTCCGCTCGTTGGGAGGCATTATTTTTTGTGTGGAAACAATGAAAAGCGGGGGGAAAGGCCAAAAAATGTAAATTAAGGAGGGAAACCGGAATGCTCGAAATGTTTGCAACTCAAGATGGACGAATCATGCCGATCGATGCCCTGGGCGAAAAGGGCAGCTGGGTTAATCTTGTTGCGCCCACCGAGGAAGAGCTGATGAAAGTCCACAAAAAGACAGGGGTGCCGCTTGACCTGCTGCGTTACCCCCTTGATGAAGAGGAGATCTCCCGCATCGAAGCCGATGAGGGCTGCATCCTGATCATCATTAAAATCCCGGTGGTAAGGGAAACTTACGATACCATCCCATTGGGCATCATTATTCTGGAGGATCTTTTCATAACCGTCTGCCTGGAAAAAAACGAGCTTCTGGATGAATTTGTCTCGGCGAAGCCAAACACCCTGTACACTTTCAAAAAAACCAGGTTTTTGCTGCAAATTTTATTCCGGGCGGCTGCCCTTTACCTGAAGTACCTGCGGCAGATTGAAAAAAAGAGCGACGAAATTGAGCAGAGGCTGCACCAGTCAACCCGAAATGAGGAGCTGATCAGGCTGCTCAACCTGCAGAAAAGCCTTGTTTATTTTACCACATCCCTCAAGTCCAACGAAATCGTCATGGAAAAACTGTTAAAATCGCAGTTAAATAAGGAGCCTCTCGACCCGGAAGGTTACGATACTCGCCTGATTAAAATGTACGAGGAAGACGAAGATCTGCTGGAAGATGTCATTACCGAAAACAAGCAGGCAATTGAAATGGGCGAAATCTACACCAGCATTTTAACAAGCACCATGGATGCCTTTGCCTCGGTAATTTCCAATAACCTGAACATCGTCATGAAGTTTCTGACTTCGGTAACCATTGTTTTGTCGATTCCTACAATTGTCGCAAGTTTCTATGGAATGAACGTCTCTCTTCCCTTCCAGCATTCCCCCCATGCCTTCACGGGGGTCCTTGCTGCCGCCGTCTTGCTCTCGCTCTTGATAGTCATGGTATTGGGGAAAGGAAGGATGTTTTAATGAAGGGGGTTGTGCAGCCGTCTCCAGGAACCTGTGATTTGAGGAAAGCCGGAAAAAACTGCGAAGGAGGCCATGCTGTGAAAGCCTTAATCTTTGCCCTGATAGGTCTCATCTTCTGGGGCATTGCCCCGCTTTTCGGCAAAATCGGGCTCGTCCAGACAGCGCCGGGGCTGGCCCTTTTCATACGCAGCGCCACCATCACCGCCATCCTCCTGGTCTGGCTTGTGGGGAGCGGCCAGGCGGCGGGCCTGGCGGCAGTTCCTCCCAGGGGATGGCTTTTCATCGGGCTGGAAGGGGTCTGCGCCTCCCTCCTGGGCCACCTGGCCTATTACACTGCCCTCAAGGCAGGAGAGGTTTCCGTGGTCAGCCCCATCATGGCATCTTTTCCGGTGGTTACCGTTCTCCTTGCCTTCCTCCTGCTGGGGGAGAAGTATACCCCGGGGAAGCTCCTGGGGACCCTGCTGATCGTGGTGGGCGTTTTCCTGGTCAGGCGCTAGGAGCCCGTGCAAATGGCGCTCTTTGCGCCCGGCCCAAACGAGGCCGAAGGTTTTCAAAAAGACTTGTTGCCCTGCCGCTTGTCGCCGCCAGTCTGCCAAAAGAAAAGCCGGTGTCCATCAAGGCCACGGCGCACTCCGGGAACTTAAAGTCGACTTTATCCAGGTGCGGAGAGGAGGCTGAGCAGGCGCGCGCGTCGGGCGCCTGCCTTAAAAGGCGCGGCGCGCGGCCGAAAAAGCTCAAGGCCTCCAGACCAATCCCACCTCTCCCGGGCAGCACCGGACGCCCCTTTCGGCCAGAGGCAGAGGAAAGGCGCGGCCGGTGCAGTGGCAGGCCAAAACCTCCTTGATCCCGTAAGCCGCGACCACGCCTGCGGCCTCTCTCACAACTTTCGCATTCTCCCTTGCCAGGTGAAATCCTCCTGCCAGACCACGAAGGTTTTTTGCGCAGGCGGCTGAACAGGCGGCCGCGAGGATGTTTTCCAGCCCGGGGTGGCCGCAGCCCGTGACTACGACCGCCCCTCGCTTCCCCTCGAGGACCATGGCGATCTCGTCGAAGAAGCAGTCTGCGGTCAGCCTGCCTTCTTCTTCTACGAGGGCGCCCGGGCAGGCGGGCGGCTTTCGAACTCTGGGAATTTCTCCGCTTAAGATGACCCCTGGCAGGATCTCACAAGGAGCGGTGACGGGCACGAACTCGAAACCGGCTTTCTCGAGCTCCTCCACCTGCCAGGGCGCACCGGTTTTCCGCAGACTCCCGTCTTCCTCTTGGAACTTCTGGAGGAAGGCTCTGGAGTGGCAGTACACCGGCGGCCTTACCCCGATCCGGGAGAGCTCCGCCAGGCCGCCGGTATGGTCGTAGTGCCCGTGGCTCAAGACAACGGCGTCAAGGGCTCTGAGCGCCGCGCCCAGAACGCGGGCGTTGTGGAGCAGGGTGAGGCCCTGCCCGGTGTCGAACAGGACCCTCTTCGTGCCGGAGGGCCCCTCTATCTCTACAAGGACCGCAAGCCCGTGCTCTCCCAAGAGCGCGGGCCTGTTTACGGTGTTGTCACAGAGGACGGTCAGGGAAAACTCTCTGCCCATCGCTCACTCTAGTGGTCGCACAGGTTTGGCCCGGTGGCCAGGCTTCCGTTGAGGTAGGCGGTTACAGCCTCTTCCACAGGCCCCCAGGCTCCCGTCACGACCCTGATGTTTTTTTGCGCGAAAAGCTGCTGGGCACGGAGACCCATGCCCCCGGCAATCACCACGTCCACCCCGTGCTCTGCCAGGAGACGGGGGAGCAGGCCGGGCTCGTGGCCGGGGTTGGGAACATTAAACTTCCTTACCACTTTTCCGTCTTCCACGTCGAAGAGGCAGAACTCCTCGCAGTGCCCGAAGTGGGAGCAGACCGCGTTTCCCTGCGCTGCCACCGCAATCTTCACCTTGTTCAACCTCCTCTGCAAAAAGATTTTGGGGGAAGCAGGCGTGCCTTCACAACTTCCCAGATCTCTTCTATTGCCCGCCCCGCCCTGGTTTCGAGCAGGGCCTCAACTGGCGCGCTGCGCCTTACGGCTTCAACTAGGCCGGGGTCGAAGGGAATTTTTCCGGCGAGCTCCACGTTTTCTCTGGAGCAGAAAGCGGCAATTTCCTCGCTCAGCTCCGGGCACAGGTCGTGCTTGTTGATGCAGGCCAGGGCCTCGACCTGGAAGTGCCGGGCGACACCGAGCACGCGGGCGAGGTCGTGGAGGCCCGAAACGGACGGTTCGGCCACGATCAAAGCGAGGTCGGTGCCCGTGACGGAGGCGATTACGGGACAGCCGATGCCGGGGGCGCCGTCGATGATCACCAGGCTCTCGCTTTGCCCGAGGCCTTCCGCACGCCGGCGCACCTCGGTGACGAGCTTTCCCGAGGCCTCGGCGCCGATGTTGAGGAGGGCGTGGGCGAAGGGGCCGTACCTCGTCCGGGAGATCATGGTGCGCCCTGTTACCACCTCTTCCAGACGCATGGCGCCGGAAGGGCAGACATGGACGCAGACTCCACAGCCCTCGCATCTGAAGGGGTCCAGGGCGAGGCCCCGGATTGCCTGGAAGCGGCAGTGCTCTTCGCACTTCCCGCACCTCGCGCACAGCTCTTCGTTCTTGACGGCCGTCTTTGCCCCCCGGAACTCCCTTTCTTCCAGGACCTTCGGATGCAGCAAAAGGTGCAGGTTTGGGGCGTCCACATCTGCATCGGCGCAGACCGACCTCCAGGAGAGGGCGACGAAGCAAGCGGCTACAGTCGTCTTCCCCGTTCCTCCTTTTCCGCTGGTGATCACGAGCTGGCGCATGGGCAACTCTCCTCGATCTTTTTGTAAAGGTCAAAGAACTTATCCTCCCAGTAGGGGATGGCCCTGGCGAAGAGGATGCCGCGCGCGCCCAGAGCCGCAATCCGGGTGCTGAACGGGATCTTGAGAAGCACCGGGACCTCCCGGGCGCGGCAGAACTCCTCGATGAGGGAGTCGTCCCTCTCCGCCCGGTTGACGACAACCCCGTGGCCGACACCGAGCTCCCGGACGAGCTTCAGGGCAATTTCCAGGTCGTGGCGCCCGAAAGGGGACGGCTCTGTGACGAGAATTGCGAAATCGCTCCCCCGGACGGCCTCGATCACGGGGCAGGAGGCGCCCGGAGGGGAGTCGACGATCACTACCGTTTCTCCGGGCAGGCCGGGCAGCCCGCTCTTCAGCTGTCGGGTCACCGGTATTGGAAACGGCTCCCCTACTTTGAGCTTTCCTTGCCAGAATTCGCACTCGCCTGCCCTGCCTTTTTCGACGACCCCGATCTCCCGGGGGATCTCTCTCACGGCATCCTCGGGGCACACCAGGGCGCACCCCCCGCAGCCGTGGCAGAGTTCCGGAAAAACGAGGACGTTGCCGGGCACCACGGCAAGGGCGTGAAACTGGCAAAATTCTGCACAGGTGCCGCAAGAGCTGCACCTTTCCGGCTTGACCTCGGGCGTGGGGACGGTCACCGCGCGCGCCTCGGTTATTTCCGGACGGAGGTAGAGGCCCGCGTTTGGCTCTTCCACATCGGCGTCTACGAGCAGCACCTTTTTGCCCCTTTTGGCCAGGGAGAAGGCGAGGTTGACCGCTACGGTTGTCTTGCCCGTACCGCCCTTGCCGCTTAAGACGGCCACAATCACCAGAATCCCCTGCCCGGAGGCCCCGGCCTGCCGGGGCCAGGTGCCTTTATTTCGTTCAGCTTCCCCTGGCCGTAGAGTTCCAGCACCTTGCGGACCGGCTCGCCCGGCGCCTGAAACATTCTCACGCCGGAGGCAGCCAGCACTCCGAAGGCGTTGGGGCCGCACTGCCCTGTAATCAAAACCCTGGCGCCCCTGTTCACCACCTCTTGAGCGGCCCTGATCCCCGAACCACCTCCTGCGCCGTAACCAGGGTTGGGCACAGCTTCGCATTGGAGGCTTTCGGGATCGATGAAGAGGAGGTAGGCGCACCTTCCGAAGCGGGGATCGAGATAGGAGTCGAGGTCTTTGCCGGTAGCACTCACAGCTACGAGCATTTTGGGATTCCTCCTTTCGCACAAGGCAGCGGGCGGGCTCCTTTTTGCGCCTGCACGTAGGCCAACCTCCAGCTCTCGCCGCTCAGGTTTCTCGAGGACAGAACCCCTTTTTCTGCCAGTCGGTACAGGTAGTCCTGAATCGCGGCGTAAAGGGCATCGGCTGCGAGGTTAGAGCAGTGGAGCTTTTCGGGAGGGAGCCCTCCCAGGGCCTTTTCCACTTCTTCGTTGGTGATCTGCATCGCTTCCCAAATGGTTTTGCCCTCAGCGAGAACCGCGGTCACACTGCAGCAGGCTATCGCCACAGGGCACCCTTTCACCTGGTAGCGCACCTGGACCAGGCGGTTGTCCTTCACCTTGATGAAGAATTTGAAGACATCCCCGCAATCCTCCCCGATCGTTGCCACGCCGTCGGGGTCAGGGATTTCCCCCCAGTTGCGCGGGTTTTGGAAGTGCTCGAGGACCCTTGTGCTGTACACGCTTCAAACCTCCTCACCCGGAGAGGTTTTCGAGGACCGCGGCGACCCTGGCAAGTTCTCCTCCCTCCAGCATTTCCAGCTTTCCCTCGTCGCCGAACCTCACGTACAGGGGCTCGAGCGGGAGGGTGGCAAGGAGCGGGATCCCGGTTTCCTTGCTGACCCGTTCGCCCTGCGGCCTGCCGAAGGGAAACACCGGTTCCCCGCAGCTCGGGCACTCCATGTAGGCCATGTTCTCGATGAGCCCGAGGATCCTTGCCTCAAGGAGGCGCGCCATCCGGACCGCCTTCTTGACCACCATGACGGCGAGGTCCTGGGGAGAAAAGACCACGATTAAGCCCGTCAGGGGCAGGCTCTGGAGCACGGTGAGGGGGATGTCGCCGGTCCCCGGAGGGAGGTCGACGAAAAGAAAGTCAAGCTCTCCCCAATCCACGTCTTCCCAGAACTGCTTTACCGTCCCCGCCAGGAGGGGGCCCCTCCAGATCACCGCCTGGTCTTCTTCGTCGAAAAAAAGGTTGAGGGACATCACCTTGATTCCCAATTCTGTGACATGCGGGATCATCCCGCGGGGCCCTGTGAGCACCCGTCCCCCTTTCAAACCCAGAAGCCGGGGGATGCTGGGGCCCGTGATGTCACCGTCGAGAATCCCCACGCGGAACCCTTTTTTGGCCATTGTGCCGGCCAGCAGCGCGGTCACCGTGGACTTGCCCACCCCCCCTTTTCCGCTCATGATGGCGATTGTGGCCTTAATTTCGTTGCGCGGGGTAAAAGACGGGCAAGCCTCTTGACATTCCTCGCTTTTTCGCGTACAAGAATCGCAAGCAGGTTCTTTCGTCACCGTTGCCGGACCTCCTGAATAAGTTTATGTTGGGAGAAGCCGGGCCGAAACCCCGGCTTCTCCCGGCGCTGCAAGACTTACTCCTTTTTCTCCAGGTCCTTGAGGCGGGCGTTGATCTGGTCCAGCTGCTGCTGCAAAAAGCCGGCTTGCTGTTTGAGAAACTCCGCCTCATCCTGGGGATACGCTGCTCCCGGACCCGGCGCCCAGCCCGGCCCCGGATAGGCTCCCCAGCCTGCGGCATAGCCCGGATAGGCCCACCAGCGCCTGGGGAGCCACGGGAAGAACCGGCAGAAGGGATAGGGGTTGCCTGCCCACCAGCAGCCGCCGGCCCAGGGCGCGGGGCCGGGTCCGCCCTTCCAGAAGCCTGGACCGAAATAGAACCGACCGCGCGGCATTTCGCCACCTCCTTTCCCGGAAAGTTTGCACTTTGCGGCCGTCTGCCTCACCTGCTGCCCGCGCTTTCCCGGCACTTGGCGCAGCAGCCGTAAAACTGGCACGAGTACTCCGTGATTAAAAAACCGGTCCTTTTCCCTATGTTCTCCGTGAAGCGCCGGGAAAGAGAGCCCGCGACCTCCTCGATGCGGCCGCATCTCTTGCAGATCAGGTGATAGTGCTCCCCTTCACGGGGATCTGCGAATTCGTAGCGGGTTAAGCCTTTTTCGAGCTTGACCTCCCGAATCAGCCCTGCTTTCGCGAAGTGCTTGAGAGTGCGGTAAACAGTCGCAAGCCCGAGTTCCGGGCAAATGCTCTTCGCCTTCTGAAAGAGTTCGTAAGGAGTAAGGTGGGCATTTTTTTCTTTCAAAAAGGCAAGGAGCACAGCTTCCCGCTGGGGTGTTAGCCGGCACCGGGAGGCCTTTATTTCTTTAAGGTAAATTGCGCTGCTTCCCAACAACATCACTCCAGGGATTCTGAAAGTTTAAGATTGCTGGCCGCCGCGGAAGCGCCTCCCTCTTCCTGCACCGCCGCCAGGGCCGCCTGGACCACCTCCGAAACCTCCCGGCATCCCCCCGCCGACCCTGTAGACCGGTCCCTTGCCGCAGCTGGGACAGGCGAGATCCATGCCTCTCTGGCCTGTTCCGAAAGGCACTTCGAACTCATGCCCGCAGGAGATGCACTTGAACCTTCGCGCTTGAGGCACCTCGAAATCACCTCCCTCAATTCGGATCGCCTTTCCCAGCACGAGCGCTTCCGCGATTTTCGTGCGGGCCGCGTAGAGAATGCGCTGGAAGGTAGTGCGGGAGATTCTCATCTGGGCAGCGCAGTCTTCTTGATCGAGGCCCTCCAGATCCTTTAAGCGAATCGCTTCCAGCTCTTCGAGGGTTAAATGCACTTCGTCCAGCTCCCGCAGGGGAACACCTGCAGGTTTGTAAAACGTTTCCCGGGGCAGGAACTGCACCCATCTTCTTCTCCTTCTCCTGGGAATGGCAACCACCTCGTCTGTAATGGGCATATGCCCATTTCTGTTTTAAATATACCACATCCTGAAGCAGATATGCAAGCCCCTGCCTGAACACCAGGAAAAACTTCTACGGCTTCTCCATGGGGAGGCGCGGCAGGAGGAAAGCGGGGGGCTGGAGGAGCAGAGGCACCAAAGAAACTCCTCCCTGAATATACTGAATCGACCTTGAAATTAGGGGAGGGGAAGAAAGATGCGGAGATTATACCGTTCGCTGGATATAGCCAGGCGGCGCTATACGGAGCTCCCAAATGTGATCGGAGTGGGCATCGGTCGCAAGAGGAAAGGCCAGCAGGATACGGACGAGCTGGCCGTTATTTTTTTTGTGGAGAAAAAGGTTCCCGCCGGGGCGCTGGGGGTGGATCAGGTGATCCCGAAGCGGATTGGACGGGTTCCCACCGATGTCATCGAAGTCGGGGAGGTCCGCTTTTTGGGGCGAACGGAAAAGTTCCGGCCCGCCCCTCCGGGTGTAAGCGTCGGTCATTACAAAGTTACGGCCGGAACCTTCGGTGCGGTGGTACGAGACCGGGAAAGCGGGGCGCTTCTGATCTTATCCAACAACCACGTGCTTGCCAATGCCTCCGATGGAGAGGACGGAAGGGCACAGGTGGGCGACCCCGTTTACCAGCCCGGCAGCTATGATGGGGGCACCGAGGACGACATCATCGGGCGCCTGGAGCGCTTTGTTCCCATTTACCGGTACAGCAAGGATGTTGAGTGCAACTTTGCGGCCCTGGGAGTAAGGGCGGCAAATGCGGTGATTCAGGCCTTCCGTCCCCAGTACCGCCTGCGCCTGGAAAGGCGCGGGATGGTGAACTTTGTCGACTGCGCGGTGGCCCGGCCCCTTGATGCCGGCCTGATCACCCCGGAGATCTTGGAAGTGGGCAGGGTGGCCGGAGTTGGGGAGGTGCAGCCGGGCCTGCAGGTGAAAAAAAGCGGGCGCACAACGGGCCTGACTCAGGGGCGGGTGACCGCCGTCCGGGTAACCCTGAACGTGACGATGGGGCACAGTTCCGATGTCGTCCGTTTTCAGGAGCAGATCATGGCAGAACTGAAGTCCGCGCCGGGAGACAGCGGCTCCCTCGTCCTGGACCTGGAAAACCGGGCTGTGGGGCTCCTTTTTGCAGGTTCGAACGACTATTCGGTCTGCAATCCCATTCACCTGGTGCTGGATAAACTGGGTGTGGACATGGCATGAAGGGAAGGAAGCTCCTCGGTCTGGCTCTTGGGGGCGGGGGGCTGCTGGGGATCTCCCACATCGGCGTCCTCGAAGTTTTAGAAGAGAACGGAATCAGGCCCGGAATTGTCACCGGAACCAGCGCGGGGAGCCTGGTGGCCGCCTTCTACGCCGCCGGGATCGGCCCGGCCAGGATGCGCGAAATGGCCTTAAAGCTGCGGAGAGAAGACCTTTTTGCCTGCAATTTTACCCCGGGCACTTTTCTGCTCCTCCTGATCCAAAACCTCTTCGATCTGGTGCGGTTCTTCCAGCTCCTCCCGCGCGGCCTGCTCAGCGGGGCGAAAATTGCCCGCTACGTTCACGGGGCTGCAGGGAGAAGAAATCTCGGCCAGATCCTGCTTCCCCTGGGCCTGGTGGCTGCGGACCTGCTCACGGGAAACCGCGTCGTTTTTACCAACAGGCCTCCGGGGAAGCCTGTTCCCGGGTCGGTTTTCCTGAAAGATGCTCCCCTGGGAGTGGCGGTGCGCGCCAGCACCGCGATCCCGGGTGTTTTCGATCCGGTTCCTTACCGGGGCCTGCTCCTGGCGGATGGGGGGCTGGTTGAGATGGTTCCCGCTCCCCTGGCGCGCCTGCTGGGGGCGGAGGTGGTGGCGGCAGTGAGCCTGGGCTCCCGGGAGCCGGCCCCCGAACCGGAAAGCATCGTGCAGGTGATTTTGTGGGGGATCAACATCATGGCCAGGCAGGGCGCAAAAAGAGACTTGACCCATGCGGATCTCGTCATTAATCCTCCTGCTGCAAGCGCGGGGTTGGGTGATTTTGAACAGATCCCTGCCCTTCTGGAGAGCGGCAGAACGGCCGCGCTCCAGGCCCTTCCTTCTCTTATCGAGCTTTTGAGATAGTAACATTTATCTTTTGCAAGACATATCCTGTTAAAGGACGCTCAGGGCGGAAGTTGCATTCCGTCTTAAGTCCGGCAGGATGAAACTTGTGAAGGGGGTTTTCTGAATGGCTGAAGCGCTTGGTGGAAGCAGGCTCGGTGACCGCAGGGCTTTTTTGGTGTTTTTAATTCTGGTTCTTCTGCTGCTTGGCGACAATCTTTAAAAGTTTTGGATAGGGATGATCGTCCTTAGAAAGGGGGCTTTGCGCATGGATTTGCTTAGCGACAGGAGAGCGTTTGTTGTATTTCTGATTTTGATCCTGCTCCTTCTCAGTGATTGACGAGCGGATGTATTCTGGCTAAGGCCACGCCGGAGCCTCCGGTGTGGCCTTCCCTCTCTGATTGATTGCTCCATCAAAAAAGGAGGGATCGACGTGGCCAGCACTGCGATTGATGAGCGCGCCTTTCAGGTCATCCAAAGTTTTCGACCATACCTGGGCCCCCGGGGAAACGGGTGTGTCGCCTGCCTGGAAAGTTTACTGGAACTCCTTGCCAGCGAACCGGCCCAGAAGACGCTTGACGCCTTCGGGTTTTTCGGGTTAGAAAAAGAGTTTAAAATGCTGGCGGCGGAGAAAGAGGCGAGCACCAACCCCTTCGCCCTTTTCTTGATTTTGATCTTGCTGCTCCTGGCGGATCTGCCGGGGGGCGGCGAGGCTGTTGCGGAAGCCGGGGAGAAGCCCGAACAGCTTCCGCCCCTGCAGGAGCCGGGGCTTTCCCCGTAACAGCACCCGGGGCCCGCCCCTCACCCCTTCTTTTTTGTGAATTTCCAGGTGGCACGCGCGGGGTCCTCCTTTCGCGCCGGAGGGGCGCCGGCCCCGGCCGGAGGGTGGCGGGGCGCGTGGACGATGGTGATGCTGTTGAGAATTGCCTCATCTTCCTCGATCAGCTTTCCTTCGGAGTAGCGCCGCCGCCTGAGTTCGGCCCGGGGAATAACCACCGTTACCTCATGGGGAACAGGGAGAGAGCTGGTGCGCCGCACCTCGATCTTTACGTTTGCAATAACGAGGGTAATTTCATCATGCTGGAAAGCCATCTTTTTTCGCCCCGGAATCTTGAAGCTTTGTGTTATAACATATGATCGATCAATCTTGCGGGGAACCCTTCCTTTCTGTGCTGCATACTGTGTTAAGGGCAGAAACAGGCCGCGCTCGTTTCAGCGTGGCTCTTTACCTTTGAGGGGGGATGGTTGTGACCGGAGAGGAGACCCTGGGCCTGACGGATTCCTTGCTGAAGTCGGTTATGTCCAAGGTGATTAAGCAGCTTGAGCAGAAAACGGTGGAGGGGAGCGCCGGAGGCGGTGCGGTCAGAGTCCTCATGAGCGGGAAGCAGCGGGTGATCCGGGTTTCCATCAGCCCGCGTGCCGCGGAGGATATTGGGAAACTGGAAAAAATGGTGCTTGACGCTACCAACATGGCCTTGAGCGAAGCACGCGAACTGCTGAAAACAGAGCTGAAAAAGCTGGTGGGGAACATCCCCTGGCCTGAGGATTTTATCATACCCTGAACTGCCGGGAGGAGCGGCCTTGATTAAGGGCCTTCTTCTTTTGCCAGATGATGGCAACAAGCTCGCCTTCCCCTGTGAAAGATGGATTTAATAAGGCTCTGCTTGATGAAGCCTGGTGAGTCACTGGATGAGCTTCCGAATACAATATATAGGCAAGCGCGTTTTTCCTGTTATTTTTTGTTAAGGAGGCGCTGGCTGACTAAATTATTGGGAGGAGTGATCGTTTTGTCCCAGGAACAGGGGCCTGCCCCGGAAGCTCAGGAAGCCAGCTTATTTTCTTTGCTGGCACGGGTGCTTATAAGCCTCGAGGAAAAGCGGATGGATATTTCAGGTATCGTGGCCCTGCTTTCCCTTTTCAACCTTTTCAGTATTCTGAATCTGGTCCAGAACAGCCAGGGGGTTGCGATGGCCAGGACGGGAGGTGGAAGCCTTTTAAGCGGCGGCCTGATTGAGACCCTGGCCGGCCTGTTCGCAGAAGGGGGGAAGGCAGGCCCTGAACTTCTCCTCAACCTGCTTCAGAAGCAGGGGAAAAAGATCAACCCCCAGCTGCTTGGTTCGCTTCTTTCCCTTGCCGGAGGGGGTAAAGGGGGAGGGGGAGAGGGAGGAGAGGGCGGCAAGCCGAAAGCAGAATATCCTCAGGAGAAGCGGCAGGGAAGGGGCATTTTTTAAAGAGAGAGCCGGATATGAAGCTGCTCTTTTCTCTTGGATCACCATTTATTCTGGTTAGGCATATCCTGGTAAAAAAGACGACGCAAGCTTTCCCTTGGAACCGGTTTCCCGCAACACTGCGGCGCCGCTCTTGCCAGGGAAATTGATGCGCGGCCTGGCAATTCAAGTTTTTTGAGCTGAACTCTTGCCCGCGGGGGGAGGGTGAGCGTGGAGATAAAATTCGGCACCGAAGGATGGCGGGGAGTGATCAGCGAGTCGTTTACTTTCGCCAACCTCCGGGCTGTGATCCGGGCCCTTGCTGCATTTCTTCTCGCCCACGGCAAAGGAAGGAGGGGTGTTGTCGTGGGTTATGACACGAGATTTCTCTCCCGGGAGTACGCCCAGGAGGCCGCCCGGGTGCTGGCCTCCTCCGGAATCGAGGTTTTCCTGGCGCGGGAACCGGCGCCCAGCCCTGTGATTTCATACAGTGTGAAAGTTTTACGGGCGGCGGCAGGGCTGGTGGTGACGGCAAGCCATAATCCCCCTGTTTACAACGGCATCAAGATCAAGGGCCCCCACGGGGGGCCGGCCTTAAAAGAGATGCTGGATGACATTGCAGACCGCATTTCCTTCGGAGATTCAGAGGAGAAAGGCGGCCGCGGCGAGATCCACGAATTTCACCCGGCTGCCACCTACCTCCCCCGGGTGCTGACCCTTGTGGATGGGAGCAGTCTTGCCCGGAGCGGGTTCCGGGTTGTGGTGGACAGCATGTACGGGGCCGGGCAGGGGTATCTTTCTTCTCTCCTGCGGCGCTGCGGGATTCCCTGCCTGGAAATTCGCACCGGCTATAACCCCGGCTTTGATGGGATTCCCCCCGAGCCTGTAGCCAGGAATCTGGGGCCCCTGGTGGTGGCGGTCCGGGAGCACCGGGCAGATCTGGGTTTGGCCCTGGATGGCGACGGTGACAGACTGGGGGTTGTGGATCGAAACGGCAATTTTATCGAACCTCACCATGTAATGGCAATCATTGCCCGCCACCTTGTGGAGGAGCGCCACTGGCCCGGGGATTTTGCAAAAACGATTGCAACCACGGAGATGCTGGATAAACTGGCGCGGACCTACGAGCGCCGCATCCACGTGACCCCGGTTGGGTTCAGGCACATTACCCGGCTGTTTTTGGAAGAGGAACTGCTTCTCGGCGGCGAAGAAAGCGGCGGATTAGGGGTTCGCAATCACATTCCGGAGCGGGACGGGACGGTTGCGGGCCTTCTCCTCCTCGACGCTCTGGCTGCAAGAAATCTTTCTCTTTCGGAAATGGTCGGGGAGGTTCACGAACTTCTCGGGCCGCATTATTACCAGCGTTTGGATTTGCCTCTGACGCCGGAACTAAAGGAGTGCTACCACGCCCTGGCGCGAGATTTTCCGGACTCCCTGGGGCGCTTCAGGGTAACCGCGGTAGAGACCCTGGATGGGATCAAATTCCGGCTGGGCAAGCACGGGTGGGTGCTCCTGCGCGCTTCGGGGACGGAACC
The DNA here is from genome assembly GCA_013177945.1 of Bacillota bacterium. Lineage (NCBI taxonomy): Bacteria > Bacillati > Bacillota > Bacillota bacterium. The sequence goes on along the minus strand of JABLXW010000004.1, from coordinate 139,826 downwards.
GCTGCTGTGCGTCTATGCCGAAAGCAGCAGCGCGCGCAAAACAAAGGAAATTTTGCGAAGCGTGCGGAAACTTTTACCCTCTTGCGCCCAAGGACGGCATGATAGGCATGTAAAGTAATCTTAAAGGAGGCAGGCATGGTGGGCATGGCTGGGGACGGCAAAAAGCACATCCTGGATCACGTTTACGGAGACGGGTACGACCGCGGCTACGCGGACGGCTACGCAGACGGCTTTGCGAAGGCTTATAAATTAGGGGCTGCTAAGGGTTATGAAAGCGGGTTCAAGCAGGGCCGGCGCCAGGGGTACCTTGCCGGATTCGAAAGCGGCTACCAGAAGGGAAAAAAGGAGGTTGACAGTTTGTTCAACCAGGGTTGGGAGCAGGGGTACCTGAAGGGTTACGATGTCGGGTTTGGGGTCGGCTTTAACGAGGGCCTCGAGCATCAGCAGGCACGGGAAAGGGAGCCCCTGCAGAGCGGGACGCAGAAATCGAATCCTGAGGAGGATTAGGACTGGAATCCCTAAATTATTCCAGAGCCCCTAATTATTGTGAAAAATTCCTGAAAAACTGGCCCGGCCTGTCTATTTTCCTCTACCTGGAGTTGGCAGCGGAATAACAACTTTGCCCTGAAATGAGGTTTGGCGGTACAATGAGAGCGCAATTTTACCAGGAAAGGGGAACTCAGGATGCGGAGGAAGGTTCATCTGGTTGTTTATTTGCTTCTCTTCAGTTTCTTTTTGGGAATTCTCTCCCTCCCGGCTTTTGCAGCAACGCGGGTGGTCTACTACCAGGGCAAATTAAGTGACGCGGTTTTGATGAAGATTTTGCGGGAAGTGTTTCCAGATGACCTGATCAAAATCGTGCGGATCAGCCCCCGGTCCCAACCCCAGCCCCAACCCCAGCCGCAGCCACAGCCCCAGCCCCAGCCGGACCTGCAAGGGCTCACGCAGGACGAGCGGGCAATGTTCAACCTGGTCAACCAGGAGCGCGTCCGCGCCGGCCTCAACCCCCTTGCCATCGATTATCAACTGGTGAAACTGGCACGCCTGAAGAGTCAGGATATGGTGGACAAGGGGTATTTCGGACATTATTCTCCCACGTACGGTTCTCCTTTCGAGATGATGGACCGGGCCGGCGTGAAGTACCGGTACGCCGGGGAGAACCTCGCCGGGGCGCCTGCCGTTGAAGCGGCCCACCGCGCCCTGATGAACTCGCCCGGGCACCGGGCCAACATTTTGAATCCAGAGTTCACCCGGATCGGGATCGGGGTTGCATCCGGGGGGCCTTACGGAAAGATGTTCACCCAGATGTTCGCCGGATAAAATATAAGTCCACTGCGGAACCCGGTTTCCACTTAGTGGTTTCTTCCGTATAGTTTGGCTTCGTTTGTTGGAGGTGGAGGGGGAAAGACTGAACTTTACTGCCTGGAGGAAGGCGCTGCAGGATGCTCCCGCAGCTGGGAGAAGCTTTCAAGCCGCTGTTTTCAGAGAGCGGCTTTTTTATTTGGGGGAAAACGCACATCCTACCCTTCTTTACATATTATATTACAGAAAAATTTGCCCAGGTAAGGGAGGGAGAAGAGATGAATCACGCGGCCTGCGAAAGACTCAAGGTTGAGCACGTCGTTGGAGAAAAAACCGTACAGGTGGTTGTAAAAGAAGAGTTCACCGTGCCGGAACCGAAGCCGGATCTCGAAAAAATCATTTCGATTGATAAAACGGTTAAGGTTACGGATGTTCAGGTGATCCAGGATAAGGTAATCATCGAGGGCCAGCTTAACCTCCAGATAGTCTATGTCGCCGCGCTTCCCGAGCAGCCGGTCCACCACACCCATGCCAGGCTGGAATTTACCCAGTTTGCGGAAGTACCCGGGGCCGCGCCGGGCATGACGGCGCGCGTGAATGTGAAGGTCGTGGACATCCAGGGTACGGTTAACCCCCGCAAGGCGGGTGTTTTTGAAATTGCTGCAGTCCTTCACATTTTTGTGAAGGTTACCGAGACCCAGGAGATTAATGTGATGGTGGAACCACCACCCGGTGTTGCCGCGCAGGTGGAGGAGCTCCGGGTCGAAGAGGTGGTTGGGGAGGGAAAGGCCCAGGTTGTCGTATCGGGGCGTTTTACCGTTCCGGCGGAGAAGCCCCCGGCTGACAAGATTCTGGACGTGGACGCCAAGGTGACGATTACGGACAAGAAGATTTTGGACGGCAAGGTGATCGTCGAAGGGGATGTGGACCTCCAGTTCATCTACGTTGCTCTAGAGGAGACCCAGCCGGTCCACCACATGCACCATAAACTTCATTTTACCCAGGTCATCGAGGTGCCTGGTGCGGAGCCGGATATGCACGTCCAGGTGGAGGAGACCATCACCCACATCGGTTGGGATGTCATCAATCCGGAGACCGTCGGCGTGGAAATCATCATGGACAAGGTGGCAAGGGTCACCGAAACCAGGGAGCTGAAGGTTGTTACCGGGGTCAGGGAGATTAAAGTTGAGAAGAAGCGCCTCCGGGTCGAGCGGGTGGTTGGAGAAGACCGCGCCCAGATCGTGGTGCGGGAGCAGGTGGACGTTCCGGCCGGGAAGCCGGGGGTCAGGAAGGTCCTTGATGTCAAGGTCCACAAGGTCGAAATCCCGGAAGAAGAAATCGTGATCATTAAAGACAAGGTGATCTTGAGCGGAAAAATTGAGGTTCAGGTCCTCTACGTGAGCGAGGATCCGGACCAGGCCGTCCACCACATGGAGGCGGAGCTGAAGTTCCGCAGCTTCCTTCCCATTCCCGGTGCCCAGCCGGACCAGACCGTTCTTGTCCAGACTGCGGTGGAGCACGTAACCGCCCGCATCGGCACTACGGGAGGGAAGCTTACCCTTGAGGTTGTGCTGAAAATTACGGCCCGCGTCATTGAAACCGTGCAGATCGATGTTGTGCTCTGTCCGGCTCCAGAGCAGGTGCCCTGTCCGCCCGGTGCGGTGCGGGAGCATACGGTTCAACCCGGTGATACCTTCTGGAGGCTCTCTCAAAGGTACCACGTGAGCGTGGATGCTATTATGAGGGCGAACCCCGGGGTTGATCCCGACAACCTCCAGGTAGGTATGGTGATCAGGATTCCGTGCGATCCCGATTAAAACTTCATGGCGAAGGAGGTTTTTGGTGATGGTTAACCAGAACCAGGAAACATGTATCCGCGTTAAGTTTCCGGCCGTAGTGGGAGAAGCTACGGTTCAGCACATCGTCCAGAGCGTAGTGCACATTACCGAAGGGGCAATCAAAATCGACCATATCGAGGCCACCATTAAGGAGCTGGATTGGGATGTGCTTGACGGAAAGGTTGTCTTCCACGGGGTCATTCACAAGCAGATCTTTTTCGTGAGCAAAGACAACTTCGTCCGGCACCAGGCGGAGGACGTGCAGTTCAGCGGCCACGCCGTAATTCCCGGGGCAATGCCCGACATGGAAGCTCAGGTTACGGCCACCATCAGGCGCCCCATTACCTTCCAGCTTCTCTCCCGGAGCCGCCTTGAACAGCACATTCTTGTAGACGTGGTGGTGCGGGTCACCAAGACAGAGGAGCTTCCCGTGCCCCTGCTGGGAAGCATCGCCGGCCAGGTTATTTTAAACGGTGTTCCCCAAACCCTCGCCCCGGTTGCCGTTTTCGATTCCATGTGGCGCCTGATTCACTTTACCTTTACCAGCAACAATGGAAATTTCCGCTTTGTCTCCCTGCCGCCCGGTGAGTACAATGTTGCGGCAACCCAGGCCGGAGTCTTTGAGCTCAAGCGGGTTGCCGTGAGGGCCTGCGAGGAAACGGTGGTCAACTTCTTCCAGACGCCCAGCACCGACTGCACGGCAATCCTGCCCGCCTTTGTCTGCACCCTCCTGGGCGGACTGCTGGACATCGTTACGTAGACGGCGGGTCCTTCGAGCCAGGGCCCCTGCCTCCGGCAACTGCAACGGGTTTGCCGGGGCAGGGGTCTTTTCTTCCGGGTCCCGGCAGGTTTAAGGGGGCGGGATTATGGAAAGAATAGGAAGAAAAGCAAGGGAGAAGGTGAGGGAAATGAAAAGGTTGCTCTTCCATCCGGGAATCGTTCTGCTTTCCGGCTTCTTCATCTTTGCCTGCATGGCTCTGGCTCCGGTGGAAGCTCCGGAGGGCGGAGAAAAGGAAGGGGGAGCGGCGCCCGGCATCATCCGGTTCCACGTGATTGCCGCCGGAAACAGCAGCCAGCAGCAGGAGTTGAAGCTGAAGGTCCGCGACGCGGTGCTTGCCTGCCTCCGGCCGGAACTCGAGAAGGCTCCCGATGAGGCTGCTGCAGCCGCCTGCATTGAAAGGCGCCTCCCGGAGATCGAGGAGGCGGCCGTGAGGGCGGTCAGGGAGGCCGGGTTTTCCGAACCGGTCCGTGTCGTTTGGGGGGTTTCCCTGTTTCCGGCAAGGGCTTACGGGCCCGTAGTCTTTCCGCAGGGGCCCTACCGCGCCCTGAAAATTGTGATCGGCCGCGGCGCGGGGAAGAACTGGTGGTGCGTTCTTTTTCCTCCTCTCTGCTACGTGGACCTGACCCGGACCTCCCAGGGGCTTGCAGGCAGGGAACAGCCCCTGGAAGCAGACGGGGGGGTTTGCCAGTCTTCCCCCCGGTTTGCCTGGAAAGCGGGTGAGTGGCTCCGGAAGCCCGGGCCCCGTTCCCTCCTTTCCTGGCTCTGGCTGCGCCGCAGTTAGGTTTATTTCAAAACCTGGGCGCACCAGAGCAGGAGGTAGCCCAGGCCGAGCCCGAGCCAGGCCCAGATGGGGTTCTGGTAGTGGGCGGCCGGGATCAGTTCGTCTTTAATCAGATAGGTCATCGCCCCGGCAGCCAGGGCGAGGAGAAAGGCGAGGTGCCGGGGTGAGAGATGGATTAAGAAGAGCCCGAGCAGGGTGCCCAGGGGAGTAAAGATGCTCACAACAACATTAAGAAGGAAAACCTGGCGCCGCCGCAGCCCCCCCAGCCGGAGGGGTGCCGCGGTGGCAATCCCCTCCGGGATGTTGTGGAGGGCAATGGAAAGGGCGAGGAGCGGCCCCAAGGCTCCTCCCGCCGCGTAGGCTCCGGCAATGGCGATTCCTTCCGGGAGGTCGTGGAGGGCGATTCCCGCTGCCATCAGGTACCCCAGCCTCCGGTAGGATATTTTCCCGTTGAAGCCGGAGGTTTCAGCCCGCGCGCTCAGCAGCTTATCCAGACTCCAGAGGAGGAGCAGGCCCAGGCCAAAGCCGGCACCGGCCTCGAGGCTGCTCCCCACCTGGAAGGCCGCGGGGATCAGGTCGAGGAGGATTACGGCCAGCATCACCCCGGCTGCTCCCCCGAGCATCACCGCGAGGGCGCGGCGTCCCGGGCGCCTCCCGAGCAAAACAATGAGGCTGCCCAGAGCGGTTGCCAGGCCGGCCAGCAGGCTGGGGAGGAGAGCGTGCATCTTTCCACCTCTTTTCCGTAAAACTTATGCACCCGGCGCTTGATTTAAACCTGGTGCCTGCAAATCCTGATCAACTGCCATTTCTGGATGAGGAGGGGAAAGGCGTGGCAGAAAAAGTTCGGGGAACTCTCCTGATCATCGGAGGCGCCGAAGACAAAACAGGAGAGTGCGCCATATTGAGAAGGTTTGTGGAGCTGGCTGGGGGAGAAAGGGCGCGGCTTGTGCTCGTGACTTCGGCAACCGGCCGGCCCCTGGCTGTCGGGGAGCTTTACCGCAGGCTCTTTGCCGAATTTGGCGCCCCGGAAGTGGCGGTTTTGCACATCACGAGCCGCCAGGAGGCCAACACCCCGGGTGTTTACGAAACCGTCAAGAGGGCCTCCGGGATCTTTTTTACCGGGGGTGACCAGCTCCGCATCACCAGCCTGCTGGGGGGTACGCAGTTTGATGAGGCGCTCCGCAGGGCGTACCGGGATGGCACGGTGGTTGCCGGAACCAGCGCGGGGGCGTCTGCCATGAGCGAAACGATGATTGTGGAAGGGGAGGGAGCTGAAGCCCCCAAGAAGAACACCGTCCAGATGGCGCCCGGGATGGGGCTGATCCGGGAGGTTGTTGTGGACCAGCACTTTGCCCAGCGGGGGAGGCTGGGGCGCCTGCTCACAGCCGTTGCCCAGCACCCCTACATGCTGGGGGTGGGAATCGACGAGGACACCGCCATTGTCGTAAGACCTGAAGGTTTTTTTGAGGTGATCGGTTCCCAAACGGTAACGGTGATTGACGGAACGCGCATTCAGGAAACCAACGTTTCAGAACTCGCCCCCTGCGCCCCCCTTGCTTTGACGAACGTGATCCTTCACGTTCTGCCGGCAGGCTACAAGTTCGATCTGAAAAAAAGGCTCCCCCTCTCCTGATTTTAAATTCCGGCCGGAGGCAAGGCAACCCCCGTTGGCCTGCATAAAACGGCCATTTTCTGGAAAACTAGTAAAGTGCAGTTGAGGTGCGAACAAAAGGAGGTCAGGGTGTGGAGGTCGTAGAAATCCGCACTTTTGAGGGGCGGAACGTCTGGAGCCATACTCCGGTGCTGCAGGCCCGGCTTCTCCTGGGGCCCCGGGAACAGCTTCATACAGGTGAGCTTGCAGGCTTCCCGGAGCGCCTCCTGAGCCTGCTCCCCGGGCTGGCGGAGCATGCCTGCGGGCGCGGCTACCCGGGTGGCTTTCAGGAGCGCCTTCGGGAGGGGACCTACCTGGGCCATGTGGTCGAGCACGTGGCGCTGGAGCTCCAGGCCCGTGCGGGCTTTCCGGTCAGCTACGGAAAAACCGTCAGGGGCTCTGCTCCGGGGACCTGGGACGTGGTTCTGGAATACGGAACCCCGGAATTGGGAAAGGCCGCCCTGGAGGCTGCGGTGGCGCTTGTCGTCGCGGTTCTGGAGGGGCTCCCCTTTCCGGTTCTGGAGACGGTGGAGCGGCTGCGGAAGTTGGGGAACAAGACCTGTTTGGGCCCGAGCACGAGGAGCATTCTTGAAGCCTGCCGCGCCCGGGAGATTCCGGTCCTCCCCCTTGCCTCCGGCAGCCTCTTTCAGCTGGGGTACGGCTGCCGGCAGAAACTGGTGCAGGCCACAATCACCTCCCAAACTTCTGCCCTCGCGGTGGATCTGGCCTGCGATAAGGTTCTGGCCAAGCGCCTCCTGGCGGAGGCGGGGCTTCCCGTTCCCCGCGGCCGGATCGCCGCCTCCCTGGAGGAGGCGCAGGCCGCAGCCCGGGATCTGGGCAGCCCGGTTGTGGTGAAGCCGCGCCGCGGCAACCAGGGGAAAGGGGTCGTGTTAAACCTGACGGATCCCCGGGAAATCGAGGCGGCCTTCCGCATCGCCCGGAGTTATGATTCTGAGGTTCTGGTAGAGGAGTACATTGAAGGGCGCCACTACCGCCTCCTGGTGATCGGGGGGGAGCTTGTGGCGGCGGCGGAAAGGCTTCCCGCCTGCGTTACCGGGGATGGGGTTCACTCGATTCGGGAACTGGTGGAGCTGGCCAACCGCGACCCCCGGCGGGGGGAGGGGCACGAAAAGCCCCTAACCAGGCTGAAGATTGACCCGACCGCGCTCCTCGTCCTGGCCAGGCAGGGTTGCCGCCCGGAAAGCCGCCCCGCTGCCGGGGAGGTGGTGGTTTTGCGGGACAACGCCAACTTAAGCACAGGCGGTACTGCCCGCGATGTAACCCCTGCCGTTCACCCGGAAAACGCCGGGCTCGCGGTGCGGGCTGCCCGCGTCCTGGGCCTCGATGTGGCGGGAGTGGACCTGGTGACCCCCGAAATCGCAAGACCGGCGCGGGAGGAGGGCGGGATGATTATTGAAGTCAACGCCGCCCCGGGCTTCCGGATGCACCTTTTCCCCAGCGAGGGGGAGCCCCGGGATGTGGGGCGCGCCCTTGTGGATTACCTCTTTCCGCCTGGCTGCGAAACAGGCGTTCCGGTCATTGCGGTGACCGGAACCAACGGGAAAACCACGACGGTGCGGATCCTCGCCCATCTTTTCCGGCAGCAGGGCACCGTTGTGGGAATGACCACCACCGGGGGGGTTTACATTGACGGCGACTGCCTCTGCACCGGTGACACCACAGGCCCTGCCAGCGCCCGGATGGTCCTGCGCGACCCGCGGGTTGAGGTTGCCATCCTGGAAACGGCGAGAGGAGGGATCCTGCGCGGGGGGTTGGGGTACGACCTTGCAGATGTGGCGGTAGTAACCAACATCGGGCCGGATCACCTCGGGCAGGACGGGATCGAAACCCTGGACGACCTTTTCTGGGTGAAATCCCTGGTGGTGGAAGCGGTCAGGAAGGACGGCTTTGTCATCCTCAACGCAGATGATCCCTTTGCCTCCAGGTTTGCCCGGCGCGCCCGGGGCCAGGTGGTTTACTTCAGCCTCAGGGAAAACAACCTCCTTGTCAGGCGCCACCTGGGAACGGGGGGCCGCGCCGTCTTCGTGAAGGAGGGGATCGTCTATTTCGCCCGGGGGGAGGAGACCCTGCGCCTCATCAGTCTCAAGGGAATCAGGGCCGGAATCGGGGGGCGGGCGCTCCACAACCTCGAGAACGCCATTGCTGCCGCTGCGGCCGCCTGGGTTTGCAGGCTTCCCCTGGCCCTGATCCGGCGCGGCCTGCGCACCTTCGGCGCCCAGCTTTCCCACAATCCCGGACGCCTGATCATCCGCCGGGTGGGAAAGGTCACGGTGATCGTCGACTTCGGGCACAATGCTCCCGCCTTCCGGCGGATTTCGGAGTTTGCCCGCGCCTTGAAGCCGCGCCGCCTGCTGGGAGTGATCGGGATGCCGGGGGACCGGTGCGACGAACAGATTGTGGCCGCCGGGGAGGCGGCCGGAGCCGGCTTCGACGAAGTTTTTCTCAAGGAGGATCGCGACCTGCGCGGGCGCGCCCCGGGCGAGACGGCACGCCTCCTTTACGTGGGAGCGCGGCGGGCGGGTTTGCCTGCCTCGTGCCTCCACATCGTCCCGGAGGAAACCGCAGCCGTCAGGCGCGCGCTGGGCCGGGCCTGCCCCGGCGATGTGGTTGTGGTCTTCTACGAGGAACTGGAGCCGGTGCTGCGTGTGCTCGAAGAGGCGGAGGATGCAATCCGGAAAGCGGAGCGTGAAAAAAAGGCGGTAATCCAGAGCTGAATTTCTGAAAATCGGCGCCGGGGACAAAAAGAGGAATTTCTGTTCCGGTATTTAATTATTTACTCACCAGAATCAGGCTCGCGCCAGAGGAGAGAGAGACTTGAAAACCCTTCGCCTCCCGGCCTTTGCCAAGATCAACCTTACCCTGGATGTCGGCTCCCGGCGCCCCGACGGTTACCACGAGATCTGCTCGGTAATGCAGACGGTGAGCCTTGCCGACTCCCTTGCCTTCACCCGGCTCGAAGCGGGGATTGCCGTGGTTTGCCCGGCTCCCGGGGTCCCGGAGGGCTCCGGAAATCTGGCCTACCGGGCGCTTGAACTGCTGCTCCCCCGGCTCCCGGGGGGGGTAAGGCTGGAGATCGAGAAGAAAATTCCCGTGGCGGCAGGGCTGGGAGGGGGAAGCAGTGATGCCGCTTCCGCCCTCAAGGGAGTCAATCTCCTTTACCGGCTGGGGCTCAGGGAGGAGGAGTTGATTCTTTACGCCGCCCGGTTGGGTTCCGATGTCCCCTTTTTTGTCCTGGGGGGAACGGTGCTGGCGCGGGGCCGGGGGGAGGTTGTCACGCGCCTTCCGCCCTTTCCTTCCTGCTGGCTTGTCCTTGTCAAGCCGGGCTGCCAGGTCTCCACCCGGGAGGTCTACGCCCGTTTCCGCCCCGAAAGAAGAGACCCCCGTACACCGCGCTTTCTTGCGGCCCTGAGCCGGGGGGACAGGGCAGGAATGCTGGCCGCCCTGGGCAACGACCTCGAGGAGGTGACGGCCGCCCAGCACCCCGAGGTGGAGAGCCGCAGGGCGCGCCTGGAAGAGCTGGGAGCCGAAAGGGCTCTCATGACGGGGAGCGGGCCGACGGTCTTCGGGATCTTTCCGGGGGAGAAGGAGGCGCGTCTTGCGGCCCGGCAGCTTGCAGGGGGAGGAGACTGGGTTTTTGTCTGCAGGACCGTTAACGAAGATGAGATCAAAAAATGGGAAGGGGATAGGGACTGCTGATGGGAAAAACGGAGAGGAGACTGCTGCCTGTCAGGCTGGATACATATAAGCCCTTGCGGGAAGTCGTTTTCGACACCCTCCGGGAGGCGATCATCAACGGCACCCTGCGCCCCGGCGAAAGGCTGATGGAGATCCAGCTGGCCGAGGAGCTTGGAGTGAGCCGGACTCCTGTCCGGGAGGCGATCCGGAAGCTTGAACTGGAGGGATTTGTGGTCATGGTTCCCCGCAAAGGGGCCTACGTGGCGGGGATTTCCCTGAAAGACATCGCCGATGTTTTTGAGGTGCGGGCCTCCCTCGAGGCCCTCGCGGCCGGCCTTGCAGCAGAGCGGATCACCGAGGAGGAGCTTGAGGAGCTGGAGCGGATTCTCGTGCGCAAGGCGAAGATCATCGAAGAGGGAAACCTTCCTTCTTTTGTGGAATGTGACAGCAGGTTCCACGATACCCTTTATCAGGTAAGCCGGAATCAGCGCCTGATTCAGATTTTGAGCAATCTCCGGGACGAGATCCAGCGGTTCCGGGCGGTGTCTCTTGCCTACCCCGGGAGAATGCGGGAGGCGCTGGAGGAGCACCGGAAGATCGTGGAGGCAATTGCCGAACGGAATGCGGCCCAGGCCCAGGTGCTGGCCTGGGAGCACATCGAAAACGCGGAGAACAGCCTGCTGGAGGCGGTGCGCGGCAGGCAGGAGCTTGGGGAAAATAGCTCGGCAAAGGGGATGGAAAGGTGATTGACGGGGTTGATGCGGTTGTCCTTGCAGGAGACGGCGGCTTTCGGGACCCGGCTGCACCGGCAGGCGAGGCGCCGGGGAAGGCCCTCCTTCGCATCGGTTCCCGCGCCATGGTGGATTACGTGGTGGCAGCCCTGAAAAGTTGCGCCGAAATTCGGAAGATTGTCCTGGTGGGGCCGGAGGCGGTCCGCACCCTTTACGGAGCGGAGTCCGGGCTCCTCTTCGCGGATCCGGGAGCCTCACCCCTGGGGAGCTTTGCCGCCGGGGTGGCGGCCCTGGAGGCGGCCGGAGAGGCGGAGGCCGGAACCCCCTGGGTGCTGGCCTGCACCGGCGATCTGCCCTTTCTCACGCCTGCTGCCGTCAAGGACTTTCTCGACAGGTGCCGGGAGCGGAAGGCCGCGTTTTACTATCCGATTATCCCCCGCCAGGTCGCGGAAGAACGCTTTCCCGGGGTGAAGCGGACCTACGCCCGGCTCCGGGAGGGAACCTTTACGGGGGGCAATCTTCTGCTGGTGGACCGGAGGATTTTGGGGTCATGCATGGCGAAGGCGGAGGAGTTCATCCGCCTCCGGAAGAAGCCGGCGCGGCTGGCCCAGCTGGTTGGCTGGGAAATTTTGTGGAAGTACCTCTTCGGGGTTCTTTCGGTAAAGAATGTTGAGGAGCGGGTTTCGGAGCTGTTCGGGGTGCCGGGGGCTGCTGTCGTCAGCCACTACCCGGAAATCGGGGTGGATGTGGATAAGCCGGCAGATCTGGCGCTTGCCCGGCACCTGCTTTCCCCCTCTGAAGCCTGAGGAGGCGAGGCGCCGGGTTGTGAAAACTTTCATGAGGCCGGCAGGAATCTTCCATGTGATGAAGAATACATTCACTAACAGAAAACCCCAGGCAGGAGAGGTGGTTCAGAGGATGCAGGTGACAGATGTTCGGATCCGGAGGCTCAACCATGAGGGGAAGATGAAGGCCGTTTGTTCCGTGACCTTTGACGATGCTTTTGTGGTTCACGACGTGAAGGTGGTAGAGGGTCAGAAGGGGCTTTTTGTCGCCATGCCGAGCCGCCGAACACCGGCGGGAGAATTTCGGGACATTGCCCACCCCATTTCGCCGGATGCGCGGGAACTCATCCAGAATGCGGTTTTAAAGGCCTACCAGGAGGCAACCGCGGTTTAAAGAGATTTTAAGACTCTGGTCCTTGTCAGGCTTAAAGAGGGGGGCAGATCCCCCTTATTTTATTTATTTTTTCACCGGCCAGCCTTCTGCAAATTTAAAAGGAAATGCCTGTTTAATGTAGAAAAAGTAATCCGGCAGGTTTTTTTCCCTGCGGCTGGAATAAAATAATTACCGAATGATTCTGGTAAGAAGGAGGCTCGGGCTTTGCAGGGGGTAGGGGCTGTAATCCTGGCGGCAGGCCAGGGGAAGCGGATGAAATCGGAAATTCCAAAGGTGCTGCACCGCGTTGCGGGAGCGCCCCTGATCCGCCACGTGCTTGATTCCGTTGAAGCAGCCGGCATCGAAGAGGTTGTGATCGTCGTGGGCCAGGGGGCGGACCTTGTCCGGAAGGCGCTGGGCGCGGGGTACCGCTATGCCCTCCAGGTGGAGCCCCGGGGAACGGGGGATGCCGTGGCGAGGGCGCTTCCCCTTCTTTCTCCGGAGTGCCGCGAGGTTCTTGTCCTGTGCGGCGACACACCTCTCCTCAGGCCTCCAACCCTGCTCCGGCTGATCGAGGCCCGGCGGGCGGCAGGAGCCGCCGTTTCCCTGCTCACCAGCAGCCTAGAAAATCCCCGGGGCTACGGGCGGATCCTGCGGGATGGGGAGAACCGGGTGCTGGCAATTATCGAAGAGAGCGATGCCACCGCCGCCCAAAGGGAGATTAAAGAGGTTAACACGGGAACTTACGTCTTTGCAAGGGAGTTCCTGGAAAATACGGTAGCACGGTTGCGCCCCGAGAACAGGCAGGGAGAGTACTACCTCACCGACTGCATCGGGCTTTTGCGTGCCGCAGGGCAGCCGGTTGCCGCCTTAAATGCTCCCCCCGAGGAAACCCTGGGGGTGAACACGAGGGAGGAACTGGCGGCAGCGGGTCGCATCCTCCGCCGCCGGGAGTGCTCGCGTTTGATGGAGGCTGGCGTAACCATCCTCGATCCCGAAACAACCTACCCCGACCGGGGGGTGGAGGTCGGCCCGGACACCGTCATCTATCCTTTTACCTTTCTCGAGGGAAGAACGAAGGTGGGCCGGGGGTGCCTGCTCGGACCGGGGACGCGCCTTGTGGACTCCACCCTCGGGGATGCGGTAGAGGTCTGGTATTCTGTTGTGGTGGAGTCTACCGTAGGAGACCGGTGCCAGATCGGCCCCTTCGCCTACCTCCGGCCCGGGAGCGTGCTTGCAGAAGGGGTCAAGATCGGTGATTTTGTGGAGCTGAAAAAGGCGGTTGTGGGGGCGGGGAGCAAGATCCCCCACCTGAGCTACGTAGGCGATGCCGTCATCGGCTCCGGCGTAAATATAGGAGCCGGGACGATCACCTGCAACTACGATGGCCTTCAAAAGCACGAAACCCGCGTTGAAGATGGGGCGTTCATCGGGAGCAACACCAACCTCGTCGCTCCCGTCACCATCGGAAAGGGCGCGGTAACCGGGGCCGGCTCTACGATCACCAGGGATGTTCCGCCCGGTGCCCTTGCCGTAGAGCGGGCAAAGCAGGTCGTCATTCCCGACTGGGCAAAAAGAAAAGCAGGGAAAGGAAAGACGTAAGAGAGGGGATCAGCATGCCGCTCTATACGAAAAAGCTGAAAATCTTCGCCGGAAATGCCAATCCGGGACTGGCCGAGGAAATTACAGAGTATCTCGGGGTTTCTCTGGGAAGCGTCCAGGTGAGCCGCTTCAGTGATGGGGAAATTTGTGTGGGAATCAACGAAAGCGTCCGGGGGGCCGACATTTTTCTGATTCAACCCACCTGCCCCCCCGTCAACGAGAATGTCATGGAGCTTTTGATTATGATCGACGCCCTGCGCCGGGCTTCGGCGCGGCGGATTTGCGCCGTCCTCCCTTATTACGGCTACGCGCGGCAGGACCGGAAGCTCAAGGCCCGGGACCCCATCACCGCAAAGCTCCTGGCCAATCTGATCACCGCCGCCGGGGCAGGGCGGGTTGTCACGATGGATCTTCATGCCGGCCAGATTCAGGGGTTCTTCGACATCCCGGTGGACCACCTGCCGGGGGTGCCGATTCTGGCGGAGTATTTCCTGAGCCTGGAGCTGATCGACACGGTCGTCGTCTCCCCCGACGTGGGGGGGGTAACCCGGGCGGGGGACCTGGCCAATCGCCTGGGCGCACCCATCGCCATTATTGACAAGCGCAGGCCAAAGCCGAACGTCTCGGAGGTGCTCCACATCATCGGGGAAGTAGAGGGGAAAACGGCCATAATTATTGACGATATTATCGATACCGCCGGCACGATCACGCAGGGGGCGGAGGCCCTTTTGCGGCACGGGGCGCGCGAGGTTTATGCCTGCTGCACTCATCCTGTCTTTTCCGGCCCTGCCCGGGCGCGCCTCGAGGCCTCCCCGCTCAAAGAGGTTGTTGTCACCAATACAATTCCGGTGCCCCCGGAAAAGTTCTTTTCAAAATTGAAGGTGCTCTCGGTGGCACCTCTCCTGGGTGAGGCGATTATCAGGATCCACGAGGATCTTTCTGTGAGCAAACTCTTTGACTAGTTCCCTTCCGGCGGCTCCTGGTCCTCCTGAATTCCGTTCTCTTTTTGTGAGGGGGCGGGGCTCCCGTCAGGCGACGCCTCGCCGGGGGAGCGGTGCGGGATCTGCCGCGCCCTTTGCAGGAGGCGCGTTGTTCCCTCCCTGAGGCTTTTCACGGTCTCCGTCAGCTTTCCTTCGCTCCGGGTTAGCCTGGCCTCGGCTCCGTTCCGGACCACAAGAACATCTCTGCCGATGGTGCGGACCTCCCCGGCGGGAAGGACCCCTTTTCCCTTCAGGAACTCTCCAAAGCGCCCTCCCACCTCAAATGCCGTAATTTTCCCTGTGCCGGGGTCCACGAAGAACTCCTCCACGTAGCCGAGGGCGGTTCCCCCCTCGGTGATAACGCGCGCGCCGCGCAGTTTGACCTGTTCCTTAACCAGGTTCAGGATTTCGGGGAGACTTGTGATCTTTTCTGCGCTGGCAATTTTCTGGATGGTGAGGGCGTTGTTTCCGACGCTGGCCACGCGGGGGTAGGGGATCACCTTCTGTTCTGAAAAGAAGCCGCTCTGCTGGACGATGAGCGCGGCCACCTCGACGGTTTTGGGATTGATGACGAGCCCCCGGATCCGCCCGATTTCTTTTCCCTCCTCCAAAGTCACAACGGGGAGGGAAAGGAACTGCCGTCCCTTCCGCATCTTGATTCGCCTCCCTGGTTTCCTTGAGATCGTTGATCCTGCCTGAAGAGTCCAGAAAAAGCTTTGTTTAAAGTATATTGGCCCGCGCCTGCAGGTATGCCTGCACCAACCCGGGCCGGAAGCTTGATTTTTACCCGAAAGTAACGCTAAACTAGTAAGAGGTTCTGACCGCCTTTGTGGAACCACTTGAGGAAAAGGGGGTTTAGAGATGGAAAGCATCACCCTGCACGCCCGGCCGCGGGCGCGCGGAACCAAGGGAAGCCTGAAAAAGCTGCGCCGCGAGAGGATGCTGCCGGGGGTTGTCTACGGAAAGGAGGCGGGAAACCTTCTCGTTCAGGTGCCCACCCAGGCCCTGGCCAACATCCTCGCCACCCACAGCATCGGGGGCACTTTGATTAACCTTGAGATTTCTGATGGGGAGGCCCCGAAATCCTACCTCGTGATGATCCGGGAGGTCCAGCGGGAACCCCTGCGCCAGGAACTGCTGCATGTGGACTTTTACCAGGTTTCGCTGACAGAGGAAATCGAAACAGAAATCCCCGTCCACCTGGTAGGGGAGGCGCCGGGAGTCAAAGAAGGGGGCGTGCTTCAGCACATGCTCCGGGAGGTTACGGTCTCTTGCCTGCCGACCCAGCTGCCCGAGCGGATTGATGCCGATATCAGCGGCCTGGGCATCGGAGACCAGTTGACCGTGGCAGACCTTCAGGTGCCGCCCGGCGTTAAAATTGTGGATGATCCGGAGAGCATCATCGTCCTTGTGGTGCCGCCTGTCCTTGAGGTTTCTGAAGAGGAGGAGGCGGCCGGGGAGGCCGGGGCTGCTCCAGAGCCCGGAGAAGGATAGATGCCTGATCTCTTCCGGAGCCTCTTTTTCCGCCCGGTTCGGGAAAGTGCGCGGGAAAAGAGAATTGTCTGCGGATTGGGGAACCCCGGCCCCCGCTATACAGGGACGCGCCACAATGTGGGGTATGAAGTGGTGGCGCGGCTGGCAAAGGCTTGCCAGGGCGGCTGGCGGGTTTACCGCGACCTGGCACGCCTCTCTTCCCTGGAGATCGAAGGTGTGCCCGTCCTGCTGGTTCAGCCTTTGACCTTTATGAATCTGAGCGGGCGCGCCCTCCGGCCCCTGATGCAGGAATGGGGGCTTGCGCCCGGGGCGCTGCTGGTTGTTTACGACGACCTTGATCTGCCTTTCGGGGCCCTGCGCCTCCGGCCGCGGGGGGGCGCCGGGGGCCACCGGGGCGTCCAGTCGATCATCGACCACCTGGAAACCCAGGAGTTCCCGCGGCTCCGCATCGGGATCGGCCGCCCTTCTTCGGGGGAGGATGAGGCGGCATATGTCCTGAGTCCTTTTACGAAGGAAGAGCGGAATCTGCTGGAAGAGGTTCTCGGCCAGGCTGCGGCCGCGGTCCGGGTCTGGGCGACGGAGGGAATTGAAGCCGCCATGAACCGCTTCAACAGGCGCCGCGGCAGAACCTTTTTTGCATGAATTCTCCTCTTTCTGGTTAAACTAAGATTGCTCACCGCCTTATTCTTTAATTTTTTTCGAAGGCGGGGGGCAACTGGCACCTGAAGGAGGTGAAATCATGGCAGAAGAGGGAGGAAACCGCGGGAACGCCGGTGGCTGGTCCCGGGTTGTGGGTGAAGGCTGGCTCGCCCACATCATCAGATTCATCGTGGCGGCAATAGTGCTCATGGTGGTAAGCTACATTACGCCCGGTTTTACGCGGCTCAGCTTCTGGTACGCCCTGCTGGCTGCGGTTTTGATTGCCGTCATCGGCTACGGCCTCGAGGCCATCTTCGGGCGCAACATCTCTCCTTACGCGCGGGGCGGCGTCGGCTTTCTCGTCTCTGCGGTAATCTTTTACCTGATCCAGTTCGTCATCCCTGGGATGCGGGTTACGGTCATCGGGGCCTTGATTGCCGCAGCGATCGTCGGTATCATCGATATGTTTGTGCCCACAGGGCTCCGCTGAAGCCGGCCCTGCCCAAGCCTTCCGGCACTGCTTTCTGGCAGCTCAGGGAACCCCGCTGGAAAAGCGGGGTTCGTAATTTTTACACCGGCGTTTTCGCAAGACGGCCTTTAAGCCTGTTTGGCCCGCAAGGCTCGCGGAGCGGGCGGGAGCCAGAACAGGGAGAGCAAAAAGGCGGGGATGCTTAGGCTTCCCCCTGTTTTCTTGCGTTAGAATTTTGGTAAAATTGACATGAACCTGACTTTATTCCGGAGGTGGAGCTGGTGGATTTTTACGAGGCAGTTTACCGGCGGCGTTCGGTCAGGAAATACAAACCAGATCCGGTCCCGCGCGAGGTGGTGATGCGGATCCTGGGTGCTGCCAACTGGGCACCCTCGGGAATTAATCTGCAGCAGTGGGAGTTCCTTGTGGTAGGAGGAGAGAAGCTGAAGGCTCTCGGGGAAAGCTACGCGCGGGTGGTGGAGAAAATCCCGGGCGACCCTGAGAGAAAAGAGCAGATGCTCCAGTTTGCCAGAAACTACGGGGGAGCACCTCTGGCGGTTGTGGCCTTGGCGCCGGCCGCAGAAGATCCTTTCCAGCGCAAGATGCACCTGGAGAGCGTTTGCGCGGCCTTTGAAAACCTGCTCCTCGCGGCCTGCGCCGAGGGGCTGGGCACCTGCTGGATGCTGGCTCCCCTGCTTGAGGAATCGGCAGTCAGACAGATCCTGAATATTCCCGGAGAAAAGGAAATTGTGGCGATTACCCCCCTCGGCTACCCTGAGGTAGTGCCCCCTGCGCCGCCAAGGCAAGACCCCGATTTGAAGCAGAAAGTCACCTGGCTAGAGTAAGTTTGCTTTTCCCGGCAGCGACGGGGTGGCCGTTCTCTTTGGCTTCGGGTGCGACACCTTCTTGTTCCCGCGCCTCGGGAAGGAAGGGGGGCGGTGCTTAGGGAGTTGTGGTTATAGGGTGTTTGCGGGGGCGGGTATATTCTTAGGGGAAATGGTGATATAATGTTTTAAGATGCTTAAAACTCTGGAAAATGAAGGGCCTGACAGGGGGGTTTTGGGAAGACCTGCCTTTTTTGGTGTGGCCCGAAGAGAACGGTCTGGACAGAGGAGAGGCGCGATGCAAAATCTGCTTAGGCAGACACCGGAATTTAAGGAAATTCTTGCAGCCCTTGAACAGGGGAGGCTCCCTCTCCTTCTTGCGGGGGGGCGGGGCGCCTTTAATCCTTTAATAAGCGCGGCCCTCCTGGCTGAAGGGAGGGTGCAGGGCGCCCTCCTGGTGGTCGTTCCCTCTCCTCAGCAGGTAAGCGCCTGGCAGGTGGATCTGGAAAACCTCCTCCCCGACCGGGAGGTGCTGGTTTTCGATCCGGCGGAGGCGCTTCCCTTCGAAGTGATGGCCGCAAGCCGCGAACCTGCTGCAGGCCGGCTCCGGGTCCTGGCCGCCCTGCGTGCGAAGGGGAAGCCGCCGGTTGTTATTGCCCCCGCCGAGGCCCTTATGCCGAGGCTGGTCCCCCCTCTCGTCTGGGAACAGGCGGCCGTTTCCCTGAGGGTTGGGGCCGTATCTGACCTCACTTCCCTGGTTCGCGCCCTGAGCCGGGCCGGCTATGAAAGGGTCGAACTGGCCGGAGGGCCGGGCCAGTTTGCCCTGAGGGGAAACATCCTGGACATCTATCCCTTTCAGGGAACACCGGTGCGCCTGGAGTTCTGGGGGGATGAGGTTGTTTCTCTCAAAACGCTGGACCCGGAAAGCCAGCGCTCCCGCAAACCCCTTCCGGAGGTGACCATCTGGCCGGCGCGGGAGTTTATTTACGACTCCGGACGTGTCGAAGCTGCCGCCGCCCGGATCAAAGCCGCCCACAAGGCGAGGCGCGAGCAGCTGAAGGGAAGCAGGAGCGCTTTGATCCGGCTCGACCAGCGCCTCAACCGTTTTTTAGAGATGGCCGTCGAGGGGCGGGGGTCTCTGAACCTCATTCAACCCTATTTTTATCCCGAGCAGGCTTCTCTTTTTCAGTACCTTCCGCCCGGATCCCTGGTGGTTATGGAGGAGCCGGGGCGGATTCTGGAAGAGTGCAGCGCCCGCACCGCCCTCCTGGAGTCGGACTACCGCCGTTTCTTCCAGGAAGGGCTTACCTTTACCCCCTGGCAGGAGTATTACCTGAGCGGGGAAGACCTCTTCCGGGAGTCCCGGGCATTTCCGGTCCTTGCCTTTACCCAGCTCCTTTCCCGCCCCGGGCCGCTCGAGCCAGAGGCGGTTTTTACTTTTTCCGTCAAGGAAATGCAGCCCTTCTTTTCCAGGCCCGACCTTCTGGTGCCGGAGGTCAGGGGGTGGCTGCGGGGAGGCGCTGCCGTTCTTCTGCTGCTCCCCTCGGAGGGATGCCTCCGCCAGCTGGAGCGTGACCTCCGGGACCATGAGCTGGCCCCTCTTGTGGAGCCTGCCTGGCGGGACCGCCTGGAGCAGGGCCGCCTTTCCGCGGGCATCGGGAATTTGAGCCGGGGCTTCGAGCTGCCGGGGCGGCTTGCGGTGGTGACCGCCGGGGAACTCTACGGGCGGAGGGTGAAGAGGAGGAGGCCTGCCAGGGCAGCCGGTGAGGGGTTGAGTGTTCTGGCCGAGCTTGCCCCGGGGGATTACGTTGTGCACCTCCACCACGGGATCGGCAGGTATCTGGGGATCAGGGAGATGGAGGTGGAGGGGAGGAAAAAGGACTATTTAGAGATTGTTTACGCCGGGGAAGACCGCCTTTACCTCCCCGTGGAGCAGGCGAATCTGGTCCAGAAGTACGCCGGCCCCGAGGGGCACCTTCCCCGCCTTTCCCGCCTGGGAGGGGGGGACTGGGCGCGCCTCAAGCAGCGGGTCAAGAAGCGCGTCCGGGAGCTCGCCCGCGACCTGCTCGCCCTTTATGCCCGGCGGATGGCGACGCCCGGCTACGCCTTTTCTCCCGATACGGTGTGGCAGCAGGAATTTGAGGCAGCCTTCCCCTATGAGGAAACCCCCGACCAGAAGCGGGCGATCGCCGAAGTGAAGGCCGATATGGAAAAGCCCCGGCCGATGGACCGCCTGGTTTGCGGGGACGTGGGCTTCGGAAAGACCGAGGTGGCGATCAGGGCCGCCTTTAAGGCCGTTCAGGAGGGAAAGCAGGTGGCGGTGCTGGTTCCAACCACCGTGCTTGCCCAGCAGCACTATCATACCTTCAAGGAGCGCTTTGAGCGCTACCCCATCCGGGTGGAGGTCCTCAGCAGGTTCCGCTCTCCCGGGGAGCAAAAAGCTATTGTGCGGGACCTGGCACAGGGGTTGATTGATGTGATCATCGGCACCCACAGGCTTCTTTCAGATGATGTCAGGTTTAAGGATCTCGGCCTTCTGGTCATCGACGAGGAGCAGCGCTTTGGCGTCACCCACAAGGAAAAAATCAAGATGCTCCGGGCGAATGTGGATGTTCTAACCCTTACGGCGACCCCCATTCCCCGCACCCTGCACATGTCTTTGAGCGGGGTCCGGGACCTGAGTATGATCGAGACGCCCCCGGAGGACCGGCTTCCGGTTCAGACCTACGTCCTGGAGTACGACCCGGAGGTGATCCGGGACGCCATCAGGCGGGAGATCCAGCGGGGCGGCCAGGTTTTTTACGTGCACAACCGGGTGCAGACCATTGAGAGGTGCGCCGCCTTTCTGCGGGGCCTGGTCCCCGAGGCCTCCTTCCGGATTGCCCACGGCCAGATGAAGGAGGACGACCTCGAGCAGGTGATGTGGGACTTCCTCAACCGGGAGTTCGACTGCCTGATCTGCACCACCATCATCGAAAACGGCCTCGACCTCCCCAACGTAAATACACTGATCGTGGAGCGGGCCGACCAGCTTGGCCTTGCTCAGCTCTACCAGCTGCGGGGGCGGGTCGGGCGTTCCCACCGCCTTGCTTATGCCTATTTCACCTATCCCAGGGACATGGTGATTACCGAGCAGGCGGAAAAGCGCCTCCGCGCCCTCCAGGAGTTCACAGAGTTCGGGTCCGGTTTTAAACTGGCTTTAAGAGATCTGGAGATCCGGGGAGCGGGAAACCTTCTGGGGCCCGAACAGCATGGCCACATGGCCGCAGTTGGTTTCGATCTCTACCAGCAGCTTCTGGGGGAGGCGGTCCGCGAGCTTAAGGGGGAAAAGGAGCCGGAGCCGCAGGTCGCCCCGGCGCCTGTCTGGGAAATCCACGTGGATTCTTACCTCCCGGATGCTTACATCCGGGACGCCCGGCAGAAGATCGAGATTTACCGGCGGCTTGCCCTGGCCGATAATTTAAAAGCAATCCACGAACTGGCAGAAGAGGTGCGCGACCGCTTCGGGCCCCTGCCGGAACCGGCTGTTTCTCTTTTCACGCTTGCCCGGCTCCGGGTGCGCGCCCGGGAACTGGGGATCAGGGAGGTCCAGGTCACGGATCACACCCTGGTTGTGCGGTTTGGACCCGGAGTGGCGCCAAAAAGGGAAGAACTCACCCGCTGGAGCGCGGTTTTCGGAGACCGGCTGAGCTTCTCCGCAGTAGGTGAGCTGGAGGCGCGGATTTTCACCCGCGGGCTTTCCTCCCGGCAGCTCCTGGTGATGCTCAGCCGCGTGCTTCTCCCGCGGGAGGTGGGGGCCGGGGCGGGGGCTGGCTGAATTTGCAGGGATTGGGGAAGAGGAAGGCGAAACTTTACCTGAAGGAATTGTGAGCGGGCCGGCCCGGGAGGCAGGGCCGCCCCGGGCGCGAAAGGGGGATGTTGGATTTGAAACCGGCAAGGCGTATCGTGCTGCTCCAGCTGCTCCTTCTCCTCTTCTTGCTGGCGCTGGGTGGCGTCTGGTTCTGGTGGTCGGAGCGGGGGGATTGGGTGCTGCGGGTGAACGGGACGAAGATTTCCCGCGCGGCATGGGAAGAGGAGACCGCCCGTACCGAGGAGTTTCTTGCCAGGGTTTACGGGCTCAATTTGCAGGGACCGGAGGCGAAGCACCTGCGGGAGCAGGTGAAGCAGGAAACCCTCCAGCGCCTGGTGGACCGGGTTCTGCTCTACCAGGCGGCGGTCCGGACCGGGATTGAAGTGGCCGCGGCGGAGGTGGACGCCCGCCTTGCCGCAGATGAAAAGCGGAGCGGGGGCCCCCGGGAGTTCCGGCGGATTTTGAACACGCGGGGGCTGACCCGGGAGGAATACCGCAGGCAGCTTTACGAAATGATCGCGATCGAAAAGCTGTGGAAGCAATTAACCCGGAGCGTAACGGTAGAAGAGGAAGAAATCAGGCAGGCCTACCGCGCCCGGCAGGAAAGTCTGGGAGCCCCGGAACAGGTCAGGGTCGGCCATATTCTCGTGAAAACAGAGGCAGCG
This sequence comes from Bacillota bacterium, assembly GCA_013177945.1. Taxonomy (NCBI): domain Bacteria; kingdom Bacillati; phylum Bacillota; species Bacillota bacterium. Next base: position 117,365 of record JABLXW010000004.1, on the reverse strand, counting down.
GCCCTCGAGATCATCCGCGCCCTGGACCGGGGGGCGGATTTCAGGGAGCTTGCCGTGCAGTTCTCCCTGGATCCTGCCGCTTCTCAGAACAGGGGGGACCTCGGGTACATTACGCGGGACGATCCCCGCCTCCCGGAAAAACTCCGGGAGGCGGCCTTCCGGATTCCGGCGGGGAGCTACAGCCGGAAGCCGGTCCAGACCGAGCTGGGCTACCATGTTCTTTTCGTCTTCGAAAAAAAGGCTGCCGTTCAGGCCGGGTACGGGGAGGTGCGGGAGGCCCTCCGGCAGGAACTCCTTGCCCGCAAAAGGAATGAGGTTTTTCTTGCCTTCCTGGAAGGGCTTCGCAAAAACAGCCGGATTATGCACCACCTCTAGCGTTTAAATTTTGACCGGAGCATGGAAAAAAATGAATAAGTCCCCCATTCTCGTTATATACTATTCGTGAGGACACTGCTCAACCTTATCTTGGAATGAAGGGGGGATAAAAGCACTTGAAAGCAACAGGTATTGTTCGTCGCATTGATGATCTAGGCCGCGTGGTAATACCCAAAGAGATCCGCCGGACCCTACGGATTCGGGAGGGTGATCCCCTCGAAATCTTTGTAGACCGGGAAGGAGAGGTTATCCTTAAAAAGTATTCACCAATTGGGGAATTAGGGGATTTTGCAAAGGAATACGCAGACTCTCTGCACGAGGCGATTGGCCACATTGCTTGCATCGCCGACAGGGACAACATTATTGCCGTAGCAGGCGCCCCAAAGAAGGAGTTCCTTAACAAGCCCATTGGTCCTGCGGTCGAACGGGTGATGGAGGAGCGCAAGCCTGTCCTCATTGAAAAGGCCGGAGAACACCCCTTTTGCAAAGGTTGCCTGACCGATGAAGAAGAGGAACGGTGTAAATTTTCCAGCGAGGTGATCGCTCCGATTATTGCCGAGGGAGACCCGATCGGGGCCGTGATTATTTGCTCCAAAGAGCCCAACGTCCGGATGGGTGAGCTGGAACTCAAACTTGCCGAAACGGCAGCGGGTTTCCTCGCGAAGCAGATGGAGCAATAGAACCGGGCCCGGGCTGTTGCTTGATCCTCAAAACAAGCTGTTGCCTCCCCTTCAGGGAGGAGAAAGGGTGGCGTTATCAGCCGCCTTTAATTTTTTAGTATGGTCTAACAGGCGGCCCCCCATCGTAAGCATTAATTAAAAGAAATAAGGAAACGGGAGGAGAACTGGTGAAGCCGGATTCTTTTTTACGCGGTGCTTTCATCCTGACGGCTGCAGGATTGCTTGTTAAAGTGCTGGGCGCCCTTTACCGGATTCCCTTTACCCGTTTGGTGGGGAGCGAGGGGGTGGGGCTGTACCAGATGGCTTACCCCATTTACGCCACTCTGCTTGCCCTTTCCACCTCCGGGCTTCCCGTCGCCATTTCGCTTCTGGTGGCGGAAAAAGGGGCCCTGGGGGACCGCCAGGGGGCGTGCCAGACCTTTTTTTTATCTCTTATGGTTTTGTTTGTTCTGGGGCTGCTCCTCTCTCTCGGCCTTTTTGAACTCGCACCGTACCTCGCGACGGAGGTCTTGGGGGATGTCAGGGCCTATTACGCGCTGATCGCGGTGGCTCCCGCCGTTCTGGTGATTTCGGTGGTTTCCGCCTTCCGGGGCTACTTTCAGGGCTGGCAGCTGATGTGGCCGACCGCCCTTTCCCAGTTTGTGGAGCAGCTGGTCCGGGTGGGCACGATCTTCTGGGCGGCTCTGGCGCTTCTCCCGCGGGGGGTTGAGTTCGCGGCCGCCGGGGCAGCCTTTGGAGCCTTTTCCGGCGGTTTCGGGAGCCTGCTGGTTTTATTTGGCATTTTTCTCTGGTTCGAAAAAACCGCGCCGGTGAACGCGAAGCCGCGGCGGGTGGGCCCCGCGCTTTCGGGAGGCGCGGGGCACCTGCTCAAGCGCCTCTTTGCCTACGCCTTTCCGGTTTCCGCAGGCTCTCTGGTGATGCCCCTCGTGCAGACGATAGATGCCGTGATGATTCCCAACCGCCTGCGGGCGGCGGGTTACGCCGCCCGCGAGGCCACCTCCCTTTTTGGAGAACTCTCCGGGATGGCCGGCACGCTGGTCTACCTTCCCGCAGTTTTTACCGTTTCCCTCGCCAGCAGCCTTGTTCCCAACGTGGCGGCGGCCCTGGCGCGGGGGGACAGGAAGGAAATCAGGAGGCAGGTGGCAACTGCCCTCCGGATTACGGTCATATTCTGCCTCCCCGCTGCGGTCGGGCTCGGGGTCCTCGCCGCTCCGATTACGGCTCTCCTCTTCGGCGATCCGGGTGCCGGGCCGGTTACCGCCTGGCTCGCACCGGCCGCTTTTTTTTCAGGCCTCCAGCAGACAACCTCGGGGGCGCTTCAGGGCCTCGGATTCACCTGGCTTCCGATGGTTAACCTCATGGTCGGGTGCGGGGTGAAGATCCTCTGCAATTATTATTTGACCGTGCTGCCGGGCCTGGGGATTAAAGGAGCGGCTCTGGGGAGCATTTTCGGGTTTTTTACCGCCTCTCTGCTCAATCACCTTTCCTTGCGGCACCTTATAAAATACGAAGAGCCGATGTTTTTCTTGCTCCGCCCCCTGCTGGCTGCTACAATAATGGGTGCAGGGCTCCCCGGTTTTTACAGCTTTCTGAGCCCGGCGGGAGATCTGGTTGCAACCTGCGGCGCCGTACTCGCCGGCGGGGCGACCTATTTCGCAGTTCTTCTGGGGACCGGTGAACTCAGGCTATCTGAGGTGCGCCGGATCTTCCGCTAGGGAAGAAAAGGGGACAGGCTGCTTTTGCCAGAGACTGATTCAGGCGGAAGAAGGAGAAAACGTGTTCGAACAAGCTGGAAAAGCTGCTGCCGGAGAAATCTACGTGGTGGGATTGGGGCCGGGTGATCCCATGCAGCTGCCCCCGCTCAACCTCAGCCTGATGCAGGCAGGCCGGAAGGTCTACCTGCGCACCCGGTGTCACCCCGTTGTCCCCTTTTTAGAAAAAGAGGGTGTGAAGCTCCTGCCGCTCGACGATTTTTATGAAAAGGCAAGATCCTTTGAAGAAGTCTACCGGAAAATGGCGGATTTCCTCATCAAGACGGCGCGGGAAAATGACACCCCCGTTGTTTTTGGGGTTCCGGGCCACCCCCTGGTGGGGGAGACCGTTGTCAGGCATCTCCTGGAGGCGGGCCCGCGGGAGAAGGTGCGGGTGCGCACCTTTTCTGCCCCGAGTTTTCTTGAGGTGGTTTGCGAAGTTCTCGGGCTCGACCCCGCGGAGGGCCTGCTGATTGTGGACGCCTTTGAGTTGTGCCGTTTCTCTCCGGCGGCCTCCCCTTTCTCCGTTCCCGGCGGGACGGGGGTTCTTGTGGTCCAGGTTTACAACCAGGTTCTTGCCTCAGAGGTCAAGCTCACCCTGATGGAGCATTTTCCCGACGACCACCCCGTCACCCTCGTCCGGGCGGCGGGGGTGCGGGGGGAGGAAAGGATCAAAGAAATCCCCCTTTACCAGCTGGACCGCGAGCAGGAGCTGGACCACCTGACCACCCTTTACCTCCCGCCCTTTGACCCGAAGGATGAGCCGGCGCCGCGCTACATCCTGGATCCCCTGGTGGAGGTGATGAACCGGCTGCTGGGCCCCGGGGGGTGCCCCTGGGATCGCCAGCAGACCCACGAAACCCTGAAAAATTACCTGATCGAAGAGGCTTACGAGGTCATCGATGCCATCGAAGAAGGAAACACGCATAAACTCTGCGAGGAGTTGGGAGACTTATTACTGCAGGTCGTCTTCCATGCCGCCCTTGCGGCAAGGGAGCAAAAATTCACCATAAATCAGGTGATCGCAGGGATTACCGAGAAATTGAAGCGCCGCCATCCCCATGTTTTCGGGGCGAGAGAGGTTGAGAGTGCAGCCGAAGTCCTGGTGAACTGGGAGGCCATCAAACAGGAAGAAAGGGGGAGGGGAGCAGGGGCGGGAGCGCGGTCGCTGCTGGGGGAAATCCCCCGCCATCTTCCCGCCCTGCAGCGCGCCCAAAAGGTGCAGGGGAAAGCCGCTCTGGTCGGTTTCGACTGGCCCGATGCCCGGGGCGCGGCAGCCAAGCTTGAGGAGGAATGGGAGGAGTTCCGTGCGGCCTGGGCGCGGGGGGACCGGGAGGCGCTTCAGGCGGAGGTCGGCGACTTCTTTTTTGCTGCCGTGAACGTTGCCCGGCTCCTCCAGGTCAACGCCGAGGAGGCCTTGCGCCTGGCTGTAGACAGGTTTGTCAGGAGATTTCAGTACATGGAGGAAAGGGCCCGGGCGCAGGGGTTGAAGCTGCAGGACCTTTCCCTCCTGGAGCTCGATGCTCTCTGGGACGAGGCAAAGGCCCGGGGGCATTAACCTTTCCGGAAAATTTTCAAAGATCAGTCCCAGGCAGCAGGAGTTTCAAGGATCCTGGCGAATATGGACTTCCAAAAGGCAAAAAATTAAGAAAAAGGAGGGTTTTTTTTGAACAAGGCCGAACTGATCAGCAGCGTCGCGGACAAGTCGGAAATGAGCAAGAAGGATGCCGAAAAGGCGGTGAACGCGGTTTTTGCCACCATTGAAGAGGCGCTTTCCCGGGGGGAAAAGGTTCAGCTTGTTGGCTTTGGCACCTTTGAGGTTCGCAACAGGGCGGCAAGGACGGGCCGCAACCCTCAGACGGGTGAAGAAATCCAGATCGCGGCTACAAAGGTGCCTGCCTTCCGGCCCGGCAAGGCGCTGAGGGATGCAATTTCTTCATAAAAGATTCAAACAAAAAATTCTCAACAAGGCAGCTGCAATTACCTGCGGAGCAAACTCCTTTTGTGATGAAGCAGGTAATGGTTTTGTTGCGTTTCACCGGAAAGGTCTGAGGACCTTTTTTCTTTTCTTAGGGGGAGGGATTCGGAGAAGGAAATGCGGCTTGATAAATTCCTGCAGGTGAGCCGCCTCCTCAAGCGGCGCACGTCCGCAAAGGAGGCCTGCCTCGCCGGACGTGTGCAGCTTAACGGGAGGGTGGCGAAGCCCGGCTCCGAAATCAAGGCCGGGGATGTGATCACCCTGACCTGGGGTAGAAAAATCACCCGCGTGGAGGTTCTGGTTGTTCCGGAGCGCAATGTTCCGGCAGCACAGGCCCGGTTCCTTTACAGGCTGCTGGGGGAGGAGCGCCTTCCCTGTCCCGGGGAAGAGAATGGCTGAAAAGTGGTATACAAGGATTCCCTCCTGTTTATAATAAGACCGCGAGGTTAGATGAAATTCCGGGAGGGAATATCGGGATGAAACAGACGAAGAGGGGTCATTTATTAACCTTCGCAGTTATTGCCGTACTGGCGCTTGCGGCGTTCTGGGGGGCGCTCCGGGGCGGGAGGCCGCCGGCGCGGCAGCCCCTGCCGGGAAGGCCGGGGCGCGAATTTCGCTACACCGAGCCCACAATTACCCTCTACGACAACAGGACGGGAGAAAAGAAGAAGATTAAGCTTGAAACGTACATTGCGGGGGTCGTGGCGGCCGAAATGGAGCCAACCTGGCCGCGGGAAGCCCTTGCCGCCCAGGCGATTCTTGCCCGCACCTTCACCCTGCATAAAATCAAATACGAAGGGGGTGTTCCCCAGCGCGGCGCGGACGCCTCCACCAGCGCCCAGGAGTTTCAGGCCTACGACCCCGCCCGGATCAACGAGAACGTCCGCAGGGCGGTTGAGATGACGCGGGGCATGGTAATCAAATACCGCGGCCGGTACGTGCGGGCATGGTTCCATTCCAATGCCGGGGGGCGCACCGCCACTGCCCCTGAAGGATTAAACTTTACCAAAGAGCCAACTCCTTACATTAAAAGCGTTCCCGATCCCGGCCAGCGGGTTGCTCCTCCTCCGGAGCGGAGCTGGACTGTTTCCCTTCCCCTGGGCCAGGTCCGGGAGAGGGTGCGGAGCCAGACCGGACGGGACCCGGGCGCGCTTGGGACCGCGGCGATTCTCAAGCGGGGACCCTCCGGACGGGCAGTCCAGATCAGATTGGGAAGCGTGACCATCAGCGGCCCCGCCCTGCGCCTTGCTTTGGGGCCGGAGGTGATGCGCTCAACGCTGCTCGACCGCCTGGAGGTGCGAGATCAGACGCTGGTGATCTCGGGCCGCGGGCGCGGGCATGGGGTAGGCATGAGCCAGTGGGGAGCTTACTACTTCGCAAAACAGGGGAAGTCCCCGGCCGAGATCATCCGCTATTATTACCGGGGCGTGACCCTCGAAAAGATCTGGCGCTGAACCCGCGCCTTCTGTTGTTTCTTAATTCGGGAGAAAAAAGCCAGGCCAGCGCGCGGCGCCGCCAGGCGGCCCGAGTTTATTCGACAAAGGGCCCTGGCCTTTTTTCTTTTTTGTTTCAGGAAGGAATTCAAAAAGGGGCTGCCGAAAGTAAAAATTAAAAGTGGAAAAGATTTAGGAAAATTGTCGCGATGGGTTTCCAGGGGGAAAAGTTTGATGGATAATATAAGAAGATCATTATGTTTTTTAGTTTCAATGGCAGCGGTTTTCCTCTGCACCTCCGTCTTCTGGGGGGCGCCCCGCACCGGCCAGGTTCTGGCGCAGGTCCTGGAACCAGGGGCCGGGCAGGGGGCAGTGGTGGCGCCGGGAAGCGGGGAGCCCGGTTCGGCCTCCGATCCGGTCCTGACGCGGAGTTCGCTGCTGCGGCACCTGGAGGGCCTTTTCGAAGAGCCGCGCCGGAAATTGAGCGCACTGGAGAGGCGCCTTGCCCTGGTCGAACAGGGAATCCGGGCGGTGCAGGAAAGTTTTGCCGCATCCTTTCCGGATCTGCGGGGCCATTGGGCGGAGCGGGCCGTGATTGCCCTGCGGGCGCGGGGAATCATCGGCGGCTACCCTGACGGCAGGTTTTATCCCGAGCGGCCGGTCGCGCGGGCGGAGCTGGCCGTGATGCTGGCCAGGGCGAAAAATCTTTCCCCGCGGCCTGGCGAGGCGGTTTTTTCCGATCTTGGACCGGGCCACTGGGCGGCGGGGGCGATAGGGGCGGCGCGGGCCGCAGGATACCTGCAGGGGTATCCGGACGGAACCTTTCGTCCCGAAAAAGGGGTGACCCGTGCCGAAGCGGCGGTTGTTCTGAACAGGGCCTTCAGTCCCCGGGCAGGGAGCGGGGGTTCCGGTGTTTTTCGGGACCTGAAGGGGCACTGGGCTGCCGGCGATGTGGCAGAACTGGCCGCAGCCGGAATCCTCGGTGGTTATCCCGACGGCACCTTCCGCCCCCAGCGCGCCATGACCAGGGCGGAACTGGCGGTGGCGCTGGCGCGGGTGCTGGCGCTGGAGTAAGAGGCGAGGGTCGATAGGGAGGAGGCCCTCGCAGGGAGAGGGTTGGTGATGCCGGTTGGATTTTGAGTTTAGCGACTGGGAGGAAACGAGAGACTGGGGCCTGGTCGAACCCACAAGGCTGCGGGGATTGGGGAGCGCGAAGAAAAAACGGGGCAAAAAGCTGCGGCGCGCCGGGTGGTCGCTGTTCCTGGTCCTGTTTTTCCTTGCCCTGCTGCTGGCAGGATACTTGCTGGCGGGGGGCCGCATTCCCTTTTCCAGGACGGGAACCATCACGCCGCCGGCTGCTGCTGCCGAGCGTGTGGTTCCGGTGCTTCTCCTGGGGGTCGACCAGCGGGAGCCCCAGGAACCCTCCCGCGCTGATACCATTATTGTGGCTTTCCTGGACCGGAAGGAAAAGAAGGTGCGGCTGCTGTCGGTTCCCCGGGACACTTACACCTATGTGCCGGGGCGCCTTCACAAGGACAAGATCAATGTTTCCCACGCCCTGGGAGGGCCCGAAGCAACAGCCCGGGCGGTGAGCGATCTGCTTGGAATCGATGTGAAGTACTACATCGAGACCAATTTTGAGGGGTTCCGGAAGATTGTGGACACCCTGGGCGGCGTAACCATTGAGGTCCAGCAGCGGATGTACTACCCTGAGGAGGGGATCAACCTCTACCCGGGCGTGCAGCGGCTCAACGGCTCTGATGCCCTCGCCTTCGTCCGGTACCGGAACTACCCGCTGGGGGATATCGACCGGATCAAGCAGCAGCAGCGCTTCTTTTCGGCCCTTGCCGATGAAGCCCTGCAGTGGCGAAACCTCTGGCGGATCCCGGAGCTGGTGAGCATTCTCTCGGATGAGGTGAAGACGAACCTGGGTGTTTCCCAGATGATCGAACTCGCCAGGTTGTTCTATAAAATTGACAGCTCGGGGGTGGAAGGCTGCATTTTGCCCGGGCACCCGGAGACCATCAACGGCGGCAGCTACTGGGTGCCCAAACTGGAGGAGATTCCTGATCTTGTGCGCGCCCTCCACGAAGGCTTCTCTCCCGAGGCCGGAACACCCGGTGAGGATGCCCCCGCTCCGGCCTCCGCCGGTGCCGGGCAGGTTTGAAGGAGGGCCGGGCAGTCGGGAAAAGATGGCAGGAGCAGTGCTACCTGAGAAGAAAAGGGTTTTGGGGGTGGGCATCCACCCTTTAACTTTAGCGGAAGCTGCATCCGTGATTCGGGGCTGGATCCGGGAGCAGTATCTGTGGGGGGAGCTCACGGGCAGCGATTTTTTTCCTCCCGCCGCAACGCGCCAGGTCGTTACCCTGAACGCTGAGATGCTTTACAGGGCGCAGCACGACGCCTCCTTCCGGGACCTTGTCAATCAGGCGGATCTGGTGGTGCCGGACGGCCACGGAGTGATCTGGGCGGGGCGCCGGCTTGGCTGCCCCTTTCCGGAGCGCGTCACCGGGATTGATTTGATCCATGCCCTTGCCGCCCACGCGGCGCGGGAGAAGTGGCGTGTTTTTTTGCTCGGGGCGGCGCCCGGGGTTGCCGAGGCTGCAGCGTTGAACCTGCGGCGGCAGTACCCCGGCCTGCGGGTGGCCGGGACGGAGCACGGTTATTTTCCCGAGGCCGAGATCCTGGCGGTAATCCGCAAGATCCGGGCAGCCCGGCCTGATTTGTTGCTGGTGGCGCTGGGTTCGCCGAAGCAGGAATTCTTTATCTGGGTGCACCGGCAGGAACTGGGAGCGCTGGTTGCCATCGGAGTCGGAGGCAGCTTTGATGTCCTGGCCGGGCGGCTGCGCCGGGCACCTCCCTTTTTCCGGCGGCTGCGGCTGGAGTGGTTTTACCGCATTTTGCAGGAGCCTGCCCGCTGGCGGCGCGCCCTGGTTCTTCCCCGCTTTGTCTGGATGGTTCTCCGGGCGGCCTGCCGCGGCGCCCGGGAGGAAGCCTTCCGGCGCGGGGTGTAGGCTGTCCCGGTGCAGGCACCCTTTTGCAGGTTCATGTTGTAAGAAAAACTCCTCCGCAGACGTATTGTTAAATATGGAAATAAGCTTCACGGGGCGGTTGGAGAGGAGAACTCGAATTGGGGAAAAAGCTGCTCGGGTTTTGCCTTTTGTTTCTTTTAACCGGTTGCCTGGTTGCCGGAAGCCTGCTCCTTGCTCCTGGAGACGGGGAGCCCCCTGGGGGGCGTGCAGGGCCTCCCGGAGATGCAGAACCGGGTGGCGGCGGGACCGGCGCAGCCGGTAGTTTATTTGTGGTCTATTTACAAAAAGTTGAGGGAGATTTCCGGCTCGCTCTTGCCAGACTGGGCGCCGAAAGCGGGGACCTGCTGGAAAAGGGCCTCCTGCTCGTCCGGATCCCCGCCGGCCGGCTGCCCGGGGCGAGGGAGGCGTTGGGTGAAGCTCTGGAGCCTTTCCGCCCGGAGGCGCGCCTGGCCCCGGAGCTTCTAAAAGAGACGCGCGCTTCTGGAGCCCGGCCCGTTGTGGTGAATATTACCCTTTTCCGGGCTGCCGAAAAGAAAGGGATGGCGCGGGTTGTGGAGGGCCTCGGGGGGGCCGTGCTCCGGGGGATGGGGGAACCGGGGCGGGTGCTCCGGGTGTCCATTCCCGCCGGGCGCCTCCTCGACCTGGCAGGCCGCCCTGATGTCGTCTTTATCGAGCCGGCCTCCTCCTACCGCTTCTTGAACGACCGCGCCCGGGATCTTGTGGGGGCCGCGCCTTTGGGTGTTTCCGGTTTCCTCCCATCTCCTGCCGGGCCGGAGGGGGTGCTCACCGGGGCGAGGCAGATTATCGGCCTGGCGGACAGCGGCCTGGACCGGGGCTCGCCGGAGGAGATCCACCCTGATTTGAAGAGCCTGCCCGGGGAGATGCCGAAGGTGGTGATGCTGAAGTCCTGGGCGGGGGCTCCTAAGGCGGCAGATCCCGACGGGCACGGCACCCACATGGCGGCGACGATCGCCGGAAGCGGGGCAGCCTCCCAGGGGAGGTTCCGGGGGATCGCCCCCGGGGCCAGCATTTACTTCCAGGCGCTTTTGAACCCCCAGGGGAAGCTGGAGCCTCCTCCCGACCTGACCGCCCTTTTTGAGCCTGCCTATGCTGCAGGTGTACGGATCCACGTGAACGGTTGGGGGGGCGAGGGGAGCGGTTATCTCGCGGCGGCAGCCCAGACCGACCAGTTTGTGCGGCGCCATCCCGATTTTCTCGTGATTTTTGGCGCCGGAAACGGCGGTCCAGGGGAGGGGAGCCTGACTCCGGAGGCCGCAACGAAAAATGGCCTTGTGGTGGGGGCGAGCCAGAGTCCTCACCCTCTGTTTAATCCCGGCCAGGTTGACGCCCGGATGCCTGCGGAGTTTTCCAGCCGGGGGCCCACCCGCGACGGGAGGCTGAAACCAGAAATTCTTGCTCCCGGTGCGGCAATCTCCGCGCGCTCCAGCCTGCTTGCGGGAAAATCCGTACCCAGCTCTTATTACACCTACAGGGAGGGAACCAGCATGGCGGCGGCGGTGGCCGGGGGGAGCGCCGCCCTCCTCCGGGAGTATTTCCAGAAGTACGAGGCGCTTGCGAACCCCTCGGCGGCCCTGCTCAAGGCGGCATTGATCTGCGGGGCGCGCCCCCTGGAAAAGGGACCCGGCAGCGCGGGGTTTGGAATTCTCGACCTGGGGGGGACGGTTCTTGCCCTCCGGGAAAGGTCTTTTCAATTCCGGGATGCCAGGGAGGGCGTCGCGGCCGGTCAGGTCCTGAGCTACACCTACCAGGTCCGGGACGAAAAGGCGCCCCTGAAAGTCACCCTCGCCTGGACGGACCCCGGGGTGGCGCCTGGCTCGGTGCGCCCCCTTGTGAACAACCTTGACCTTGTGGTGCGCGACCCGGCAGGGAGGGAGTTCCGGGGGAATGCCTTCCTCTTTCCCGAAAAAGCTGATGACGTTAACAATGTGGAGCAGGTCTTGATCCCTGAGCCGGTCCCGGGCTCCTACACCATTTACGTCAGGGGAACGGAAATCACCCAGAATACGGTGCCCGGGGCTGCCGGGAAGGCGCAGGATTTTGCGCTCGTTTACGGGCAGCCCCTGGTGCAGGATGTGATTGTTGCAGCTGCGGGAGACCGGGTTTCCCTCGCCTCCGGGCGGGAGGTAGCCCTCGCCCCCGACAGGGTCCGGTTTGTGCGGGACGGGCGGCTTTTCCCCTGGCCCGCCTCTTCCCCCGGGGAGGCGCCGCGTCCGGCCCGGGAGAGGCTTTCATCCGGAGGAGAATCGCCGCGCGGGGCGGACATTTACCTGCGGCCCGAGGGGGGCTCCGGCCCAGGCTGCTCCTACGTCGTGGCGCGTACCTGGCAGGAGGATGGCGTTCAGGTGCTGAAGACAGAGCATGGTTACCTGGTCACGGAGGTCGATCCCGGGGCTTACACGGGGGGCTTTTATCTCGCCCCCGGGGCAGACCAGTTTCTCTGGGCCAACGGAGCAGCTGCAGAACCTGCCTCCCTCCCGCCGGGGGGAGCGTTCAGGGGCTGGCTCAACCCCTCCACCCAGACCCTCTGGGGGGGCGTTTTCTCGTATTCGGAAACGGAGGGCTTCTTAAATAAGGTGGATCTGGAAAGGCGCGAGATTTTTCTTTTGGGGAATCCCCGCCCCTTCCCGCTCGCGCCCCGCGCCGCCCTTGCCTACCTGGACGAACTGGCTGAGGCCGACCCGGCCGACCTCCCCTTTGGTGCAGGCTCCTGCCCCGCCTGGGAAGAGCTTCTCCCCGGCTTGAAGGTGAAGCTTGTATCCAAACCCGGCAGCGGAGAGGTGATGTACGTTGGGGCGCGGCGCCGGCTGGCAGTAGGCACCATTGTCCAGGTGGAACCGGAAGCGGGGGAGATTGTTTTGTCCAACGGATACACTTACCGGTTCCATCCTGGCATCTCTCTCCGGTTGGACCAAAAGGAGATTGCACCTGCACAACTCCGCCCCGGGCAGCATCTGGTTGCGGTTTTGCTCCCCGGCACCCGGGAGATCCTGGCTCTTAAAGCGCACAGCCGCGTTGTCTACGGGCGTGTTGTTTATCTGAACCTGCAGAACCGGGTGCTCTACCTGATCGATGACCAGAATAAGTTCCGGATTCTTCACCTTGCGCCCGATACCAGGTTCTACCGCTGGGGCCTCCCCGCCCAGGTGGCGGCAGTCGAGCCTGGAGACTGGGCGCGCCTCTATCTGGATCCGGGGAGCAGCACTGCCTGGCGCGTTGATCTGGCCGAAACAACAGGAGAGAGGAAGGAAGTGCTGCGCGGCTACGACCCTGGGAGCGGGATCCTGAGAGCAGAAGGCGGCACTTACCAGGTAAGCAAGCGAACGCAGGTGACGAAAAACGGGTATCCCGTAGCCCCGGAGGACCTTGCGGCAGGAGAAGAAGCAGCACTGACGCCCTTCCTGGTGGAGGGGAGCGGGGGACCCCTCCTTGCGGCTGTTGCTGCCAGGACGCGGCCGGGCGTGATGCCTCCTCGCCTTGAAGTGGCGGCTTCCCGACGCGACGGTTACGCGATCCTTTCGGGCGTGACTTCGGCCGATCGGCTTTACCTTTTCCGGCCGGAAGGGGAGCGTGAAGCTGTTTCTCCCGGCAGGGGGGGCCGGTTTGTCTATGCTTTCGATCCAGGCGCCGGGGAAGAGCCGGAGGGCCTGGTGCTGCAAATCGTTGCCGTTGATTCCCGCACCGGCGGGGTCGCCGGCCAGTATCTCACCCTTCCCCCACGCTCCGGGGGCGTGTTCAGGGACCTTGGAGGGCACTGGGCGGCCGGGGATGTGGAGGCCCTTCTTGCACAGGGCTTATTGAAAGGGTATCCTGACGGAACTTTCCGGCCCGACGCCCCGGTCACCCGCGCCGAGATGGTGGTGCTTTTAAGCGCGGCCCTCGGCTGGTCTGGTGCATCCGGTTCTCTTAAGTTTCCCGATGCTTCGCTGATTCCCGCATGGGCGCGGCCTGCCGTGGCGCAGGCGGTGCAGCGCGGCCTTGTCCGCGGCTATCCTGACGGCTGCTTCAGGCCGAACCGCTTCCTCAGCCGCGCTGAGGCGGCGGTGCTCTTTGCCAGGGTGCTGGCCTTTTTTGCCCCCGAGCTTGAAGGGCAGGAGGAATTCCTTACCCGGCCAGCCTGGCAGGATTGGCCTCAGATTCCTGCCTGGGCTCAGGAAGCGGCAGCACAGGCTTTCCAGGCCGGGGTCCTGCGCGGCCGGTCCGCGCAGGCCTTTGCTCCCACAGCCCCCCTCACCCGCGCCGAGGCGGCTGCTGCGGTCAGCCGCCTCCTGGAGGCCCTCCGTGCCGGGGGGTAGCCTGAGGCTTCATGGGGCCGGACCTCTCGTCTCTTTCCATCCGTACCGTTGCCGGTTTGTTTTCGCAAAAACCCCGATTTGGGCCTTAGCCGGAAAGTCTCCTGCTTCGCAGGAGGGAGGCAGGCCTCCCCAGCAGAAAGCAGGGATGCGCCGGCCGTGAAATATATTGACAGTCAAACTATTAGAAGATAAAATTTAAGTGCGATTCCTGGAGGTGGCGACTTGGCGATAGATCGGGATTCGGATTCGCTGACCGAACGGCTGGTAAATGCGTTCTGGCAGTTCTGGCAACAGTGGCGCCAGGCTGCGCATCCGGTGCGCAAGGGGAAAATTACCCCGGAACAATACTGGCTCCTAAAGCGGCTTAAGAGGACTGGTCCGGCGAACGTAAGCGACCTGGCTGAGGGCCTGGGCATCACCAACAGTTCGGTAACGGCGGCTACCAAGCGCTTAGAAAAAATGGGTTTAGTGGCCCGCCGGCGAAAGATCGAGGATGAACGCGTGGTCGAGGTGAGCCTGACCGAGGCAGGCCAGGCAGTGCTGGAACAGTGGGCGAGCGAAAAGCGCCAGGCCATGGCAGCCCTTTTGGCCCCCCTCAGCCTGGAGGACCGTGCCTTGTTATTGGAACTGCTAAAAAAACTGCTTAAGCGAGTTTAGCGGGAAGAGGTCCTGCCATGGGTTTGGCTATTGAAGTGAGGAACCTGGTAAAACGGTTTGGCGACCATGAGGCAGTAGCCGGCATTAGCTTTGCCGTCGAAGAGGGGGAGGTATTCGGCCTTTTAGGCCCTAATGGCGCCGGGAAGACCACGACCATCAGGATCCTGGCAACCCTTTTGCCGCCTACTGCCGGCCAGATAAAGGTCGAAGGGATAGACTGCAGCCGGCAGGGGGCCTTGGTGCGCCGGCTTATTGGCTATGTACCACAGGTGCTTTCGGCCGATAGCAGCCTGACCGGCTATGAAAACCTGCTTTTCCTTGCAAAATTATTACGCATACCTAAACGCGAACGGGAGCAGCGGATCCGGGAAATTCTGACCCTCCTTAATTTGCAAGAAGCAGCCAGCCGACTGGTACGGCAGTATTCGGGCGGCATGGTGCGGCGGCTGGAAATCGGCCAGGCGATCCTGCACCGTCCTAGAGTGTTAATTTTGGACGAACCCACGGTGGGCCTGGACCCGGTAGCCCGGCACACCGTCTGGAAGGCTCTGGAATTGCTCCGGGAGGAAACCGGCCTCACCATTCTGATTACTACCCACTACATGGAGGAAGCAGAAGCCCTCTGCAGGAGGGTGGCCATTATGGACAGGGGCAGGATTGCTGTCCAGGGGACGCCGGCAGAGTTGAAAGCCAGGACAGGCAATCCTCAGGCAACCCTGGAAGACGTCTTCACCTATTTTACCGGTAGCCAGATGGAGTCGGGAGGGAGCTTCCGTGAAATGCGCCAGGTGCGGCGCCGTGTCCAGCGCTTCAATTGAAACCGGAATCCCTGCGATTTGCCGGCGGTCACTGGGGAATGGTATCGCCGATTACCTGTCCGGCTTGCTGGCCGTGGCTGAGATGGAAATCCGCAAGTTGCGCCACGATCCCACAGAACTGTTCACCCGGGCGGTGCAACCGGTTTTATGGTTGCTGGTATTCGGCCAGGCTTTTTCCCGCATCCGGGCTGTGCCGACCGGCGGCGTGGACTACCAGACCTTTATCACCCCAGGTATTCTCGCGCAGTCCATGATGTTTATCGCGATTTTTTACGGGCTGAATACTATCTGGGAGCGGGACCAGGGCATCCTGCAGAAACTGCTGGCCATGCCAGTGCCGCGTGCGGCCCTTGTCACCGGCAAGGCACTGGGCGCCGGGATCCGTGCCGTCGTCCAGGTAGCGTTCATTTTCCTTTTGGCCCTGTTGTTGAGGCTCAAGATCCATTGGAGCCCCAAGAGCATAGTTCTCAGTGTGCTGGTGTTGATCGTGGGGGCCATGTTTTTTGCTACGCTGTCCATGATCTTTGCCGCAATCTTAAAGACGAGGGAGCGGTTTATGGGTTTTGGTCAGGTAATTACCATGCCCTTATTTTTCGCCAGCAATGCCCTTTACCCTGTTGCGGTCATGCCTGCCTGGCTGCGTTTTCTGGCTGCGGTAAATCCTCTGAGTTACGTAGTAGAGTTGTTGCGGGGCTACCTGGTAAGCGGCAGCGTACCCCGGCCTGAAGTCGATTGGATCGTCCTCCTGGGGGCTGCGGCAGTAATTCAAATCGCAGCGGCACGCTTGTACCACTGTGTGGTTGCCTGAGGTAGATCGGCAAGAACGGGTGAAAAAGGCTTCCCGATTCGTGGAAGCCTTGATTTTTTTCCCGCACATACCCTTCAAATTTCCCTGCCCCCGGCAGGCTTCTTTTCGGGTCATGCCGGGCAGATCAACCAGCGATTGATCAGTCTTATGTTTTCTTCCGCCCTTAAAGCCATTTGCTGGCATGCCTGGCCCAGTTCTGTATCGCTCAATCTGTTTGCCAGGTCCTGGTAAACCCTGAAAAGAGCCTGCTCAGTTTTAAGCGCTTTTTCCAACCGGTCTTTGATGGCGGTCAAGATCCCTTCCTCCTCTGCCCTCCTCGCCGTTGCTTTGCGCCGCTGAGAGGAGCATTATGGTTGCGACCAAACGGCCCCCTTGTTGATTGCTCTTTAATCTATAATATTCGAGGCATTTGTTTCCTGTGAAACCTGGCCGGACCTCCCTTCCTCTCTGGAGATTAGAGTAACACATTTCAATTGCTTCCATATAATGTAATACCAGCAGCTGAAAATAGTTGGCAAAAGATCTTGCAACCTGATCTCAAAGGAGGGAATCTTATGGCAATCCCACCGGGCAAGTGCCCGCAAGTCGGCGGCATCCCGAACTGCCCGCCGTTTACCGAAAAGGACTGCATTGAGGTTTTTAAAGTTTACGACCAGTGCGCGACGGAAGAACTGCTTGGAAGCTGCGTGAGAGCGGCGGATCATTGCACTGCCCCCATTCCTCCGGGGGCTACAATTACCTGCAACGTGGTGCCGAACACCGCCAGGTGTTTCTTTGTCGGGTTCGGGCCCTTCAACCCGCCTTTCTTCAGGCCGGTGCTGGTGTTCAATGAAGTGCAGGTCAGCGTTACGGTCACCTCGGACGGCACCGTCATCTGCCCGACCTTTACCATCACCCTGCAGGGAATCACCCAGGCATTCATGTGGGCGCCGGACGGGACCTTCGTGCAGTGCCAGGTCCTCGCCGTGGGCCCCTGCACCTGCGATGTCACCACCGACCCGGCAACAGGAGACCAGCTCATCTGCTGCCGGGTGAAGGTCTGCAAGGAGATCCAGATCAAGGCCCTGGTGAAACTGCTCGTACCGAGCTACGGCTTCTGCGAACTGAACCCGTGCGTCGCCGTACCGCAGCCCGAGTTTCCCTGCCCGCCGACCCAGCCGCTCTTCCCGCCCCAGAAGTGCCAGGACACTCCGGTGGTTACGGTTCAAACTGCACCCGGTGTGGGGCTTGGCGGCGTAACCGTTTCGCTGATCCGCGCCGGGACTACCATCACGGCTGTAACGGATGTCACCGGCAATGCCCCCTTCCCAACCGTGGGCGGGTTTGCAGGCGGCATTGACACCATCCAGTTCACGGATCCTGTTACAACAAAAGTTGTGAGTTTCGCCCTGCCGGTGGAGTTCACCGATCCGACCGGAGCCCTCCACGACAGCAGCACTGCCTGCACCATTCTCTTCGTCAGAGCAGGGGTCGGGCTCGCCACCTTCAACGTCTTCATTGACGGCATCCAGAACGGAACGGTTGATCCATAAGCCGCAACTGAGAAAGCCGTGCGAAAGGCAGCGGTTGATACGCTGCCTTTCCGGTTTACAATCCGATTCAATGAAATTCAAAGAGAACAGGTACAGGAAACCTGTCCCCAATCTTTATGTTGAATCACCTGCCGCTCTGTGACAAAAATGGACATAATATGGCAATCTGCAACTGAACAGGAAACATGACCAGACAGCAGGATTCCCTGGCGGTACTCTATTAGTATCTGGAAAACACTGGAAGGAGGACAGATATTATGCCTGCCGTATCATCCTTTGAAACCCAGGTCCGCAGTTTAGTGGGCAAACTGGTACTCGTTCACACCGGGGCTGTCGCTACAGTAACAGGGGCACTCACTCTGGTGGGAAGCGATTATTTGATTGTTTCCTTTCCGGAAAACACAAGGATAGTAGATGTTCATATTCCTTTCGCCCGGATTGATTACCTGCATACCCTCCCTCCGGGCACGCCGGTATAAACAAGAGAATCAAAGAAGGAGGAATGAGCATGGCTGTAATACCAACTGGTGCTTCTCCTGAGCTTTTTGCACTGCTGCGGACGAATGTCGGGGCTACCGTGACCGTTATTCCAGTTGTAGGCAGCCCGGTAACTGGTGTCCTGGATTCTATTAACGGAAATCTGATACAGGTCACCCCTCCCGGGGCACCGCCGGTTTATCTTGTCCTTAACTACATTGTGCAAGTTACTGTTGAGACAACATAGGACATGGGCCGCTCAAGGGCAGCGATTTCTTATCCGCTGCCTGTTTCTTTTGGATCGGTGGGCTTGCCGGGAGGGTAGACCGGGATGTTTTTCAAAAGGGAGCAGATTTCCGCCCAGCCGGGCGCTTTTCCCTGTTCTCCAGAAACGCTGCTGCTGTGCGGTTTTGGAGGGGGAAGGTTTGATGGGGTAAAGGTCCGGTAAAGACCAGGACGGCTAGGGATCTGTTCCAGTGGCAGCCCGGAGAGGTCCAGGCCCTGCATGAGCTGCGCCCCCTTTTCTGGTTCCGGGAGCACCGCGGCGGATTTAATGCGCTTTTCCTCCTCGTATGCGCGGATAACTTTTTTCACCAGGTCCGCCAGCATTTCCGGGTTTATTGTCTGGGATGCTTCCGGTTCTGCAGCCGGTACCCCGCCGTTCCCCTGCTCCGGGGGCGCTCCCCCCGAGTCCTTAAGAGCCGCAGGAAGACCCTGTGCGGAGACGGTGCCGGCTGGCCCGGCGGCCGTGTCTCCCTGGCGCCGCCGGATGACTTCAAGTATCAGGTCCGCAAGGGCATCCAGTTCGATCGTAATCTCGCCATCCTTCTTCTTTGCCGCTCTCTTCGCTTTTTCTCCCGCCAAAACTCCCTCGCCAACGGACTTGATCTCACCCGCATCTCTTTTATCGGTCCTCGCACCTGCAAGATCGACAAGGCGCTTCTCCGGAATGAACTCCCCGGCGGGCAGGAGATCAACGGTTATCTCGCCCTCAACCTGGATCTGCACCCATCTACCATTCCAGATCACGCTTTTTAAAAGGTCCCAGAATCTCACCCTGGGCGGCCTGTCGGCTTTGAGCCTGGCCTGGAATGGACGGTTGACGGAAATACGGACCTGCACCGCCTTTCCTGCCATTCCGGATACATCCAGGGGTACTTTTTCGACAAAGGTACGAGGGACAACTGTAGTGTAACAGTCTTCATCACCTTTGTTTCTCCGTCTGCGATGGCACAAAACCAGGTCGTACCCTCCGAAGACCAGGACCGTCCCGTCGGACAGCAGCTCCCCGAACAGGACCGCGTTTGCGATCCTGCCGGCGAGGGGATGGTCGGCAAAAGCAAGATGGAAAACAGACCGGAATTCTTCCCTGGTGGAGGCGATAATCGGATCTGGCACTCCTGTCCCTCCCCCCTAAAGTTTTCATGACATCCGGGTTCCAGATAAAAAGGGAGGCGCTCCTCCCTTTTGCGTGCCTGCGGTATCCTACCGCGCTCTGACGGGTTTGCCTCAGCCGCCCGGTTTAGGACTACCCTGCAAAGGTGGAAGGTCAACTGGTTTGTGGGAGGCCGCCTCGGACGGCTGCACTTGAAATATCAGTTTAATGGTTTCCTCATCAAGTCCGAACTGCTTGTAATACTCCATGATGGCAGGAGGAA
This sequence comes from Bacillota bacterium, assembly GCA_013177945.1. Lineage (NCBI taxonomy): Bacteria > Bacillati > Bacillota > Bacillota bacterium. The sequence continues at coordinate 97,853 of JABLXW010000004.1, read as the reverse complement.
TTACGGAATTTCGAGCCAAATCAACGGTATTACCAGGCAACTCCGAGAAGGCTACGTATTTCTGTTTAATCTGCGAAACAGGTGCGCCTGCCTTTTTCTCTGCTTCCTCCCTGGCTTCCGGCGCGGGGGTTGTTTCCTGGGCGCATTGGTTTTGTTTTGTTTGAGATTCCTCTTCTTTTTCTATATCCCGGGTGTCGCCCTCTCTGTCCTGCTGCCCTTTTTCCTTTCCTGCTGTTGCAGCTTCATGCCAGATGCTCTCTTGTGCTACCGCGGCTTCGGACACGCAGGCATCCTCTTCCTCGAGTTGCTTTGCATCTGTTAGCTCATCTTCAGGTAATTGAGTCATATCCTGCTCGACAGGCTTCATTTAAACCCCTCCTATGTTCACAATGAATCTGGAATAATTTCTCCTTTCCTGGTTATTATATGAAGATTTCGATAGAGTGCTACTTGGGTTGCAAGGAGGGGACGGTTCGCCTGTCGGACTTATTTACTTTAAATTTTATTATGACGGGGGCGTTTATATGCATTTGGCCAATTACAACTCGGCAAACAACTCCACTACCAGCACATAGCTTCCCCGCGGGACCACGGCAACACCCACCTTATTGTAATTCGGATTCAGCATGATCTCCCGGTGCCCCTGGGTGCTGGTCAGGAAGAGAAGGTGGGCCCTGGAGACATCCCCTGCCTTGGCCAGGTTTTCGCCTGCGCTCCGAAAACTGACGCCGAATTTCCTCAGCATCTGTCCCGGCGAACCGTAAGTCGGAGAAAAGTGACCGAAATAGTTGTTGTCGATCATGTCCTGGGCTTTGATGTGGGCTATTTCCACCAGCTTCATGTCGATTACCACGGGCCGAACCCCTTCATTTGTGCGGGCGCTGTTGATCAGTTCGAACAGGCGGGCCTCCTGAGCGCTTAACTCCTCAGGAGCCGGAGAAGGCGCTGCCGGCGGTGCGGCCGGGCCTTTTGAACCTCCCTGGTTTGAAGGGGCGGAGGGCTGGGGCGCCGGCAAGACAGGTTGGTTTGAATAGTAGATAGGTGTACGCTGCCTGTTTATTATGGCATGATAATAATCATCGATGCTGGTGGTCGGCCTGCTTTCTGCATACGTGGGTACCGGCTGAGCGGCGGGGGTTTGCAGGGGCGCCTGGGAGGTGGCCGCCTTCTGACCAGAGGGAACCGGGAAGGCGGGATTGGATTGCGAAGGCAAGGCCTTGTTGTTAAGAACGGCCTGCTGGTATTCTTCTATTGTAAAAGCGCCGGCCCTGGGAGCGAAGATCCAGCTTGAGAAACAGAAAAAGATCGCCGCGAAAGCAACTCTTGATAACACTGACCTGTTAATGATCATCCACTCCTTTTCAAGCATTTATTGGCTTATATTAAACAATATGAAGCTGGTTAAATCAATTCGACAGCTTCTCCGCCAGACGGGGTCTCCGGAGGGGAAGGCCGTATGGCGCCTGCAAAATACCGTTTTCTGTCCGATGCACCTGCCTGGTAATATATGTCTTTATTCCTGATTCGTATGAAAAATCAGAACTGCACCAGGCCCGTTTTTTAGTGGGGAAAGCGCTCTCGAGCTGTTTTTCCGCTTTCCGGCGGACCAGCCGGCGGCTGCTGCGAGAAAACAAAACCGGAGAGGTGGCGGTTCCTCTCCGGGTCTTTTTTGCTTAATTTATCCCAGAGTGCTAATGTTCAATTGTTACTGTTCAAGCCAGAGGATCACGACCTGCCTTCCGGCCTCCTGATCCCAGTTTTGGAGCTGCTGTTCAAGGAAATTAATCTGGCTCTCAAGCCGCGCCCTTTCGCTTTCCGGGGCCGCCGCCTGCTGCGCTTTCAGCGCCTGGTATTCTTCAAGGGCGCGGGCGAAACTGGCCGTTACATCCTGAGTGGTTGCATCCCTGGCGCTTACTTCACCCAGTGCTGCCAGATCGGCAAGGAACCTTTCGGCGCGCTCGGGAGCGAGGGTAAAGCGGAGGATGATGCTCCTGTGCCCGTTGCTCTGGGCCGAAAGCTCTGAGGATACTTCTGCTCCTGCGCTGCGGGCAATTTCCCGGCTCCTGTCCCGGGCGGACTCCAGATCTGCCACCGCGACCTTCAGCATCGTTGTTTTAATAATCCGGGTTTTGTTCAAAAACACCTTTCTTTCCTCTGTTTTGCCGGGATTATTTGCAGCAACAACGGGGTTTTTGTTCGGCTCTTTCACTGCCGGCATCTGCCTGGGCGCATCTGGGTGCTGCGGGCTCCCGCTTTCTTCCGTTGCCGTGCCGGGGGAGTCTGGATTTTGCTCCCGGGTGCCGGGATTCTCTGTATCGCCCCTGGTTTCATCGGCCCTGGGAGCCGGTTTCCCTGGGGCGCTCGCGTTCTTGCCTACCGCGTTTTCCTTTCTTTCCGCGATGTAGTTTCCTGCCTTCGCCGGCCAGTATTTGACAGCGAAGCTGACCGACCCGGTGAGCAGCGCCAGAATCACTGCTGCAGCAGCCAGACCCTTTGCCCAATCCCATCGAAGCCAGCCTGCCCTGCGCGTTTCCCTGCCGGCGGCGGAATTTCTGCATCCCTGCTCTGTAATGCGGGCCACCACCCCGGCGGCAAACGCCGGGGGAGGGGAAACCTTTGCCTCCCGGAGGGCGGACCGGACCTCGCGCCAGGCGCGGAACGCGGTGCAGCAGTCTGGGCAGGATGCTTCATGAGCGCGCAGCTTTCGCGCAGCTTCCGGATTCAGTTTCTCCTCTCCGATATTGTAAAAAAGCTCCTGCGCCTCAATGCACTTAAGCCCGAAGCCCGCCTCCCGCGCCGCGGTTTTCTCCGCGCCCCTCTGCTTTCCTTTAGGCTCCCTGCCCATCCTGCTCACCCCCTTTGTCGGCTCCGGGCCGCCTTAATTCTGGTTCGAGACCAGGGTGGTTTTTGTGTCGGCAGCATTGAACTCCTTTAGTTCTGCTTCGATTTTTTCTCTGATCGCCTGGCGTGCCCGGTTCAGCCGGGACTTTACCGTGCCAAGGGAGCACTCCATTATGGCGGCAATTTCTTCGTAGCTGTAACCTTCCATTTCCCGCAGGACCAGCACCGTGCGAAATTCCTCGGGAAGATTCAGCAGAGCCTTCTGCACCAGCCTCTGCAGTTCTTTTCCCTCCAGGGCCTCTGCCGGATCTCCTGCCGGGTCGGCTGCAGCCACCGCCCGGGTAATTTCCCCTTCAAAGGTCCGGATTGGATCGTCAAGGGAAAGGGTTTCAGAAGCCTTCTGGCGGCGCTGCATGTTCAGCCACAGGTTGACCGCGATGCGGTGCAGCCAGGTACCCAAATCCGCTTCCTGCCGGAAACTTTTTAGACCCAGGTATGCCTTTACGAAAACTTCCTGGGCGAGATCCTGGGCATCCGCGTGATTTCCGGCCAGATAAAAACTGAGCGTGTATATTTTTTCCTCGTAGAGGGTCACCAGCTCTTCAAAGGCCCTGACATCTCCGGCGCGGGCGCGCCGGATGAGCGCCTGCGTGTCGGCTTTGCCGGCCCCCGGGCCGCTCTGCCGTGGTTTCTTAAACAAGGAGAATCACACCCCGGATTCCGGGTACCCTCCTGATCTATTAGACAGCAAAAGAAGCAAAAAAGTTCCCTTAATTCCGAAAGATTCTCCAGAGATCAGGAAAGGTCCGGGAAAGTACAGATTTCTCTTTATACTTTAACCCAATTTTTTCTTCCCTGCAATTACCAATTGCCTCCTGCTGGAGCCAGGGGCGCCGGGAGGGCACCTGCCCGGTTTCCTAGATGATGTGCTCCCTGTTGATCCGGAGCATTTCCTCCAGTTCTTCCAGGAGGTGAGCGATTTTTTCGCGGTATTCCCAAAAGTCGATCAGGCCGTGGCCCAGGGCGATCTTGTCCGGTTGGGCGATCCTTTTCAGGTAGGTCAGGGTCGGGGGATCGGCGGATATGCGGAGTTCCTTTCCCAGCAGGGCACGCAGGACGATGACGATATCTTCGATGACCATTCCCTTTGGTTTGAAGGCATAATGAGGTTCAATTTTCAGTTCGTTGTTGATGCTGACGAAAAGATCGCTGGCAAAGAGGATTTTCACTTCCCCGGTTTCCAGGAGCCCGTATAAAGTTCCTTCTGTCTGGCCGTAGGGAAGTTCGAAGAATTCCAGCGCCAGGGACTGGTTGCGGTAGGGCTGCCGTCCTGTGACCTCATGGATCTCTTCTTTAAGGGGAAGGAGCCGCTCGGCATCGTTTGCGGCCCGGAGCGGGAGCGGGCGGCGGTGGTAATCTGTCAGGCGCCCTTCCACGAAGATGCTTTTCCCCGTTTTTTCCGCTCCGGCCATCTGCGTCAGCACCATTTTGCAAAGCGGAGAAGCGAAAAAGGCCTCTCCCTGGTACGGCTCGTACCCGATCCAGTGATCGAGGTGGAAGTGGGTGAAAATCACGTGGCACTTTTTGATGCCCAGCACACTCCGGATCCAGTGCCCATCCCGGAGGCCGGGGTCGATGACCACAACCTCCGGGGCCTCAGCAGTTCTTCCGTCTCTGTTTTCGCTTTTTTCCCGAATCAGGAAGTACCCAATGTTTTGGTAGTCACCCAGATTCCGCTGGGGATCCCTGTCTTCGATCCCGATTAAGGAGAGCACCTGCTCCTGGTAGGGAAGGGCGAGATCCAGCACCTCCAGCCGGTTCTCCGGGCGGCGCAGTTCCAGCAGCGCCTGTGCCACCCGGGGGCCATGCCCGCCCTCTTTCCATTTATCACCCTGAAAGTTCGGCAAAATTTCCCCTTGAGAGCCTTCAACTCCTCCCAATTACTTCTCCCCCCGTCTGAATTTGGATACAAGTTTTATTATAGCATAAAAGCAATAATTTCCATCACCTGTCAGGCAATCGAAAAAGCGCCAGAAAGATCAGGTGAAAAAAAATTACCGGCTGAAGGAGCCGGTTGAATCGTTGCAACTGCTCCCGGCAGCGGCTTTAGAGCCGTCCCCCGGTGTCATCCCTCACCTGAAGGAAACCTTCTTTAAAAAAATTAAAAAAATTGGCGGCTTTTTGCTGGAGTGAAGGTTAATTTTCCTCGTTTTTCTGAGCTTTCATCCGGAGATACCTGTTGATGAGATCGTCGAGCCTTTCCGAGATCAGGAGCATTTCCCGTGCGGTAAGCGCCACCATGCTGCTTTTTTGCTCCAGTTCGCGTCTCAGTTTTTCGATTTCCTCGATCAGTTTCTCGCGTTCCACCGTACTCCGATCACCCCGGGTTGACTTTCAAAAATTTTCTATTTTAATTTATGTGGCGAAATTCCTTTTTAATCTTGAGAATTACTTAAATATTCCGAAAAGATTTTTGCTTTTAGATGTTCTTTCCCGGATCTCCCCAGCACAGCCCGGAGTTCACTGTTTGGCTCCCGGTGTGCTATAATAGCTGCGGTAGTTCCTGCCAGGGCAACTTTTTTAAGGAGGGAAAAGATTAATGAAGAAAGGAAAACACGTAAAGACCTTGATTGCGGGCAGTCTTCGGAAGCCCCACCGCCGGCCGGGGTGCGGTGAATGCCAGACCTCGTGTCAATCGGCCTGCAAAACCTCCTGCACGGTAGGGAATCAAACTTGCGAAACCAGGCCAAAGCAGGCAGCCCTTTAAGTGCATACCTTCACCTTTTTGCAGCTGATGGGCTTCGCCTGGCCTTTGATGTCGGCAGCGGTTCTCTTCACAGGCTGGACCAGGTGGCCTGGACCTTCCTGAAGCACCTGGTCGCAGCCGGCGACTGGGCCGGGGCGCGGGAGGAAGCGGCGAAGTTTTTCCGGGCCGGGGAGGTTGAGGAGGCTGCTGCGGAGATCCGCGCCCTGGCAGAAGAAGGGCTTCTCTTCGGGGAAGACGAGTGGCACTCCTTTGCACCCGGCGCCGATCTGGGCCTGAAAGCGCTCTGCCTGAACGTTGCCCACAGCTGCAACCTGGCCTGCAGGTACTGCTTTGTTCCCTCCGGGCTCCGGAATTCGGAAGAAATCATGCCTCTTGAGGTGGTGCGGGCCGCCCTTGATTTTTTAATCCGGGAAACCCCCTATGAGTTTCTGGCGGTCGACTTTTTCGGGGGGGAGCCCCTCCTCAACTTCGCGGGGGTTCAGGAGGCGGTCGCCTATGCCCTTGATGCCGGAAAACATAAAAAGTGGAAGTTTACGCTGACCACCAATGCCCTCCTGCTTGATGAAGAAGTCCTTTCTTTTCTCAGGAAGCACAATTTTTGCCTCGTTCTGAGCTGCGACGGGAGGCCCGAGACCCACGACCGCTACCGGGTGATGCCGGAAGGGGGAGGCAGCGCCGCCCGGGTGGAGGAGCGGATCCGGGATTTTTTAGCAACCGGGGGAATCGGAGAATACTACATCCGGGGAACTTATACCCGCCGGAATCTCCATTTCACCGAAGATGTACTCTATCTTGCGGATCTGGGAGCAAAGAGCATCTCGCTGGAGCCGGTTGTGGCTCCCGAGGGGGAGCCTTACGCCCTCAGGTTGGAGGACCTGCCCGTTCTTAAGGAAGAATATTTGAAGCTGGCAAGAATTCTGAGAGCGCGGGAGCGGGAGGGAAAAGGGTTTGCTTTTTACCATTTTTGCCTGGACCTCCAGGGCGGGCCCTGCGTTGCCAAGCGCCTCACCGGCTGCGGCGCGGGGTACCAGTATCTTTGTGTCACTCCAAACGGCGAGCTTTACCCCTGCCACCAGCTTGCCGGGAACCCTGCCTGCCGGATGGGGGATGTCTGGCGGGGGGTGACATCTCCTGAGCTGCAGAAAAAATTCCGGGAGGCCCACGTCTACCGGAAAGAACCGTGCCGCTCCTGCTGGGCGCGTTTTTTGTGCGGGGGCGGGTGCCGCGCCCAGGCCCTGCTGCGGCAGGGCGACCTCTTCCGGCCCGATCCCCTCGCCTGCGCCTTGATGCGGGCGCGCCTGGAGGGCGCGCTTTACTACCTTGCTTTGGGTGCAGAAGCCGGAAAGGGGAGGGAGGCCCTTGCCTGAGAAGATTTGCAGGGCGGTGCGCCCCTGGCTTGAGCTTTTCTGGACCTTCTTCCGGATCGGCGCCTTCACTTTAGGCGGGGGGTATGCCATGATTCCTTTGATTTATCACGAGGTGGTGGAGAGCCGGCGCTGGCTTGACCGGGAAACCTTTTTTGCCGGGGCCATGCTTGCCCAGGGGGTGCCCGGGGCGAATGCGGTAAACACCGCCGTTTTTGTCGGGTACCGGCGGGCGGGCCTGGCGGGAGCCGGCGTTGCGGCGCTGGCCTGCATCCTCCCCTCGTTTTTGATTATCCTGGGGCTCGGGCTGCTCATCTTCCGGATCGCGCGCCACCCCGCGGTTGCCGGCATTTTTCTGGGCCTCCGGGCGGGGATCCTGGGCGTTCTTCTCTATTTTTTGGGAAGCTGGAGCCGCCCCTTGTTTCGCGATTTTAAAGCTTTTGCCCTCTTCGCCCTGGCTCTTTTTGCCCTGCTGGTGTTGAAATGGCACCCTATTGCGGTGATTACCGGGGGCGCCCTGCTGGGCCTGCTGCTTGCCGGGGAAGATCGAGATGAAGAAAGGGAGGAGCCATCTTGAACCTCCTTGATTTCCTCTTCACTTTTTTAAAAATCGGTCTTTTCAGCTTCGGAGGGGGGTATGCCGTTATTCCCCTGATCGCTGCCGAGGTCGTCCAGCACCACCACTGGCTGACGCCTTCCCAGTTCGCCGACCTCCTTGCCCTCTCCCAGCTTACCCCGGGCCCGCTGATGGTCAATGCTGCAACCTTTATCGGCTACCGGGTCGCGGGAGTACCCGGGGCGGTCCTGGGAACCCTCGGCGTGATCCTTCCCGCCTTTTTGCTCATGCTTGCCATCACCCACTACCACCAGGTCTTTCGGGATTGCGCTCTCGTCCGCCGTTTGCTTCGGGGCCTTTACCCGGTCGTTGTCGCCCTCCTTGCCGGTGCTGCCTTCTTTTTTGCCCAAAGCACCCCTTTCTCCTGGAAGGTACCGTTAATCGCCGCCCTGGCCTGCGGAGTCCTGGCAACGCGGCGTCTTGACCCCTTTTGGGTTCTGGTCGGGGCGGCCTTTTTGGGCTGGCTCTTGTAGCAGGGGTCCGGCGCCAGCCCGGCCCGGGCCCTGGGGCGTTTGAGGTTGCAAGCTGATGTGTTCTGGCATTTTAACCGGATAAACTCCTAATATTTAGCTTTTGCGGAATTTCTTGCCTTTACATTGCGATTTTCGTGTGCTATAATTCAACTGGCTGTTTTTCACTCATGCGTTGCTGATCGGCGCCTGGAACGACGGCTTCCGGCGCGCAAAACAGTTGACGGGAGAGGAAATAGGATGGGGTTGAACAGGAGGAAGAGAGCCTCTTCTTTTCTGTTGCGCTTGCGCCAACTTTACCTGGAACTGGAGTATGGATTTAAGGGTTGGCTTGCCCGGCAGGCAGACCTGATCTTGCCGCACCTGATGGAGTTAGGGGAAGCGGCCCGGGCCTGGGGGGAGGAGTGCTGGCACTGGATGAAGGGGGATCTCAAAGAGAGAACCGCCCGGGCTTGCCTTTTCCTGCAGGATCTCCGCACCGGGAAGCGGCGGGTAGAGATTCCGGCTTTTGCGAAAACTCCCCGTTTCTACGCGGCCGTTTTGGCCGGTTTTTTGTTGCTCGGGGGAAATTTTTACCTCCTCCAGAACCGCCTCGTTTACGCCGTGTCCTATCAGGGAAAAGAAATCGGGTATGTTGCCTCCCGGCGTGCAGGGGAGGAATTGAAGGCCCAGGTTGAGAGGGAACTGGAAAGGCGCCTCGGCCAGGACGTCTTCCTTCCGGTTTCCCTGGCCTACGAAGCCTGTTTTTTGCCCCGCACAAGGCTGACTTCTCAAGGTGAACTCCTGAAAGCCTATCGGGAGCTCCCCTGGCTGCTCCGGGGCGTCGAAATCGTGATCAACGGGGAGCCTGTCCTGGTGGTCCAGAGCGGAGAAGCGGCAGATCGGGTGCTGGCCAGGGTAAAGGAGAGGTACCGGAAGGAGCTTGCCGGGGAAAGGATCGAAAAGATCGAATTCCGGGAAAGCGTGAGCCTCCGCTCCCGCCTGGTGCCGGCGCAAGAGGTTGCACCGCTCCAGGAGGCCGTCGCGCTCCTGCAGCAGGGGAGAGTTCAGGCAAGGCGGTACCGCGTTAAAGAGGGGGATTCTCTCTGGAGCATCGCCCGGGCGCACAGCCTCCTGGTGGAGGACCTTTTCAGGGCAAACCCGGAGTTGACTTCAGACCGCCTGGACATCGGCCAGGAATTGAAACTGGCGGCGAGCGAGCCGCTCCTCAACGTGATGATTACCAGCACCGCCGTGAAAAAGGAGACCATACCTTACGAAGTTCAGGTGGAGCTTGATTCCCGCCTCTGGCGCGGCCAGACCCGGATCCATCAGGCCGGCGCGGAAGGAGAGGCGGAGGTGACCTATCGCCTTGTACGCCAGAACGGGGCCGTCATCTCCCGGGAAGTTGCCGCGCGCCGTGTTTTGAAGGAACCCGTTGCCAGGGTTGTGGTGCAGGGAACGCGGCGCATGGTGGCAACGGCCAGGATGCGGGTTTCGCGGGGTTCCGGGAGCGGGACTCTGGGCTGGCCTGTGGGAGGAAGCATCACCTCGGGGTACGGTTACCGGGGGAGAGAGTTTCACGGGGGGATCGACATCGCTGCGGACTACGGAGCCCCGGTGGCGGCGGCAGCCGGGGGCCAGGTTGTGTTCGCAGGCTGGGACGGAGGCTACGGGCGCACTGTTGTCATCGACCACGGAAACGGGCTGGCCACCCGGTATGCCCACCTCTCCCGGGTTGATGTAAGCAGCGGCGAGGCGGTCGGCCGGGGCGAGGCAATCGGGGCTGTAGGCGCAACGGGGCGGGCCTCGGGCCCCCACCTCCACTTTGAGGTGCTGGTGAATGGAGCAAGGGTAAATCCCTATCATTATTTAAGGTAAGCGACTGATTAAATTTGAGAAGTTCACATTTTAGAACGTTTGGAATACGCGGCTCACCCCGGAGGGTTGGCCGCATTTTTATGCCAGGATGAACCTGGATAATTTCCGGGAACCGCCCCGCTTTATGGTATAATGTTGACATCAATGTACAGGGAATTAGCGGAGAGAAAAGGAGCGGGGAGGATGCTGAGAATTTTCCGGGAGCGGCGCCTTTTGGCGCGGGTGGTGCTCGGGGTTCTGGTAGGAATGCTGGCCCTGGGTTTGATCGGGTCGACGGTTGCCTGGTACCTGGAGCCAGGCCGGAGCCCCTCGGGTTCCTCCCGGCGAGATGCCCCAGAAGCGGAGCAGCAGTCTGAAGAAGCCGAACTCAGGTTGCTCCTGGCCCGGTATGAGGCGATGCAGAAAGAGAGGCCGGAGGATCCCGCGGTGCTCACGGGATTCGCCAGGGTGGAGGCAGAGCTGGGGCGCTTCTATCTGGAGCAGGGGAGGCAGGAGGAGGGAAGGGAGTTTTACCGGCGCGCCGCCGGGCATTTCGAAGCGGTCCTGGCCCGGCAGGAGGATGCGAGCCTCCGCCTGGAGCTTGCAGAGGTGTATCAGGCAGCGGGATCCTTTGAGCAGGCGGAGGAGCAGCTCCGGAAGGTGCTAGCTAAGGACCCCGATAACGTCCAGGCCCAGGTGCAGAGGGGGCTGCTGCGGGAGGCGCGGCAGGACTGGCCCGGGGCAGCAGAGATCTGGCAGGCTCTGGCCCGCGAAGGCACCGACCCCACGGTGCGCGAGTTCGCCCGGGCCAGGTTAAAAGCGGTCCGGGAAAAGATGTAAGGCCCTGATGGGCTCTTTTCCCTGGATTTAATTGTTAGCCCCGCACTCCTCATTCTTTTAGTATAATGGGGGAGGAGAGAGGAGGAAGGAGGAATGGACCGCTTTTTCGTTTCTTGCCTGGTTCTCTTGCTTGTTTTCCTGCTGGTCCTGAATTGCGTACAGCCGAACCCGGTCCGCGCCTTCGGATACACCGTCTTTCAGGAGTACCAGCGGTTTTTGCTCCGGCTTGAAACCTCCTCCTGGCCCGCGCTGGCCGGGGAGCATTTTTTGGTAAAATACCGGCCCGGCGATGAGGTGAGCGCCCGCATGGTTCTGCAGGAGGCGGAAAGGGTTTACCGCCCGCTGGGTGCTTTTTTTGCCTGCTTTCCTGGAGAAAAGGTGCCGATTCTCATTTATCCCGACCGGGTCTCCCTTAACAGGATTTTTGGCTGGGGGAGCGAAGAAAGCGCGATGGGGGTTTACTGGGCCGGCATCATTAGAATTTTGTCCCCCCGCGAGTGGCTGGGAGATGTGCCTGAGGAGGAAAGGGAGGCGGTCTTCAGGGCGCGGGGCCCCGTCGCCCACGAGTACATTCATTTCCTGGTGGACTATAAGACCAGGGGGAACTACCCGCGCTGGCTGACGGAGGGTCTTGCCCAGATCGGGGAGGAGCGCATTGCGCAGGCTGCACCTCTGGAGTCCGGGTGCCCTGACCCGGCGCCTCTCCCTTTAAACGAACTGGAAAGGAAATTTGATGATCCTGCCTGGCAGGATTACAGCTACGCCCTGGCGCGGGAGATGGTGGAGCATCTCGTGCAGAAATACGGACCGGAGAAAATTCCTCTCCTGCTGGAATCCCTCGGCCGGGGGCGGAGTCTGGATGAGGCCTTCAGGGAAACCCTGGGGGTCGGGGTTTCCGAATTTTTGGAGAACTACAGAGAGAGCCTGGCCGAATAATTTTTCCTCCTTTTGCCTAAGACTAACGGCAGAAGGGGTGAGCCGGTGGCACCGCGCATCTTCGCGCTTATTCTGGGGATTCTCCTTTTTCTCGCTGCCGTTTTTGGAATAACCGGTTTGGCACGGCGCGCCGGGTGCTGCCTTCCGGTTTCTAGCCAGGCGGCTCCCCTTTCAGACCAGGTGTGCCGGCGGCAGGCAGAGGCCGGCATTTCGGCTGAAGGGGAAAAGAAGCCGCTGGAAGGGAAGGAATATCCAAGAGCGGGGAGAATATAAAAAGTTACGAAAGGGGCCATTTACTGGTACCGGCGACTGGAGGATTCAATCGAAATGAAGCTGCTGATTAAAGGGGGTTGCTCCCTCCGGGGGAGGGTTCGGATCAGTGGCGCAAAGAATGCCGCCCTTGTTCTGATCGCCGCAAGTGCCCTGGCGCGGGGCGAGGTCGTTTTGGATAATGTTCCGCACATTTCTGATGTAGATACCCAGCTGGAGATTGTCCGCGCCCTTGGGGGAAGGGTTGCCTGGACAGGTCAGAATACCGTTTCCCTGACCTGGCCCGACCGGATTGAGGGCGCACCCCCCTATGAACTTGCCAAAAAGCTCCGTGCCTCCAACCTTTTTTTGGGTGCGCTTGCTGCCAGGGAGGGGAGGACGGAAATTCCCCTGCCCGGCGGCTGCAACATCGGATCCCGCCCGATGGATCTCCACTTAAAGGGCCTCCACCTTTTAGGCTTTGAGGTTTCCCTGGAACACGGTATGATCAAGGCCCGGGCCCGGCAGCTGCAGGGAGCCCGGGTTTATTTGGATTTCCCCAGTGTGGGGGCGACGGAGAACCTGATCATGGCTGCCGTCGGAATTCCCGGAACCACGGTGATCGAAAATGCCGCCAAGGAGCCGGAGATTGTGGACCTTGCAAGCTTCCTGAACGCCCTGGGGGCTCGCATCCGGGGCGCAGGGACGGACCTCATCAGGATCGAGGGGGTCCGGGAACTGGGGGGCACCAGATTCACCGTGATCCCGGACCGCATCGAGGCTGGCACTTACATGATTGCGGCCGGGGTGGCGGGGGGAGAGGTTACCGTTGAAAACGTCATCGTTGCCCACCTCCAGTCTGTCGTCGCAAAGCTGGAGGATGTGGGCCTCGAGGTTGAGCCCGGGGAAGACTTTTTAACCGTAAGAAATAAAGGAGAACTCCGGGCGACCGACATTAAGACCCTCCCCTACCCGGGCTTCCCAACCGATCTGCAGTCACCGATGATGTCTCTCCTCTGCCTGGCCCGCGGCACCAGTCTGATTGTGGAGAACGTTTTTGAAAACCGCTTCCAGGTGGCTGACGAACTGAAGCGGATGGGAGCCCGGATCAGGGTCAAGGGGCACACTGCCGTGGTCGAGGGCGGGGTGAAGCTCTTCGGGGCCCAGGTGAAGGCATCTGACCTCCGGGCCGGGGCTGCCCTCCTTCTGGCAGGGCTTGCCGCCGAAGGAGAAACGGAGATCTGTCAGGCGGAACTTATCGCGCGGGGGTATGAGAGGGTGGTCGAAAAATTTAGGGGCCTGGGAGCCCGGGTGGAGAGCACTCTCTGAGGAGCTGAACCCGGGTGGAGGAGCTGGCAGGTGTCCTTCTGGCTTTATTCGGAACATGGGCCCTTCTTCCCGACATCTGGCTGCGCCGGAGGAGCTGCCGTGCTTTAGGCAGCGGGAGGAGGGCGGGAGGGAGGATCGCCCTTACCTTTGATGACGGGCCGGACCCCCGTGTCACGCCCCTGGTTCTGGATCTCCTGGCAAGGCAGGGCGTTTCCGCCACTTTTTTTCTTGTCGCAAGGAAGGCGCGGGAGCACCCGGATCTCGTCCGCGCCATTGTCAGGGAGGGGCACGAGGTGGGAAGCCACGGGATGAACCACCTTCCCTTCTGGCTTCTCCCTCCGGGGCGGACGCGATTTGAAATCAAAGAGGCAGCGGAATGTTTAAGAAAACTGACCGGTCAGCCTGTCCGCTGCTTCAGGCCGCCCTGGGGAAGCTTTAATCTGGCTGCTCCGTTTTATGCAGAGCAGGAGGCCCAGAAGATCGTTCTCTGGACGCTTGATTCCTGCGACTGGTTTTTCCTGACTCCGGGCCGGCTGATTCTCAACCGGGTCCTGCGGCAGGTGCGGGAGGGTTCGGTGATCCTGTTTCACGACGGCCGGGGGGCGGGACGCACGGGTACGGCCCTCCTGGAGGCGCTGCCCCTTTTGCTGGAAAAGCTGCTGGAAAGGGGCTTCCTGCCGGTTTCCGTTGGCGAGCTTCTGAACTTGAGAAAGGGTGAAGGAGAGGGATGACTGTAGGGAGCGTGATGGCGCGTCTTTGGAGTTTTACCCGGCACCGCCTCTTTTACATCCTGGCGGTGATGAGCATGGTTTTGTGGGGTGGGCCCCGCGTCCTCCCGATCCTTTTTCACGACCGTTACCTGCTGTCCGGCGTCCTGAGCGTTTTCTGCGCCCAGGGGATGAAGCCTTTTACGGCAGCAAGAAACGGAGGAGAGGGGTTTGCCTGGAGGCGGGTCTTCAAGTGCGGCGGGATGCCGAGTTCCCACGCCGCAGTGGCAGCCGCTCTCGCCACTTCTCTGGGGATCGACTACGGCTGGACTTCCCCCTTTTTTCAAATTGCAGCAGTGCTGGGAGGGATCGTGGTCTATGACGCGGTTACCCTGCGGCGGGTGGTGGGAGAGCACTCCCGCCTTTTGAAGGAGCTGCTCCGGGAAAAGACAAAAGCGTGCCCCTTTTTCGGTGAAATGATTGGGCACACACTGACCGAGGCCTCGGTGGGAATTTTAATCGGGGTGCTCTGTGCGGTTGCGGTGGTGTGGAGTTAAAGGAAAGCGGGAGGGGGAAGATGATCAGCAGGAGGGAGCTTGAATTCTGCCTCCCGGGTTTAACCCTTTCTCTGGAAGTTGTTGCCGAGATGGAGCAGTTGATTACGGACCCGGAGGATGATGATCAGATCCCGTACTGGGCCGAGCTCTGGCCGGCGGCGCGCGGCCTCGCCCAGTACATCTGGGAGAGCGTGGATTTTCAAGGGGCAACGGTTTTAGAGCTGGGGGCGGGCATGGGGTTGCCGGGTCTGGTGGCCGCCCTGAAGGGCGGCAGGGTCACCATGACCGACTACAAGCCCGAGGCCCTGGAATTTGCGGCCCGCAATGCGACAAAGAACGAGATTCAGGGCATCAACTTTGTTCTGGCAGACTGGCGAAATTTTTCGTTGACAACCCGTTTTGACTGGATCATCGGTTCCGATGTTCTTTACAACCCCAAGCTTAATCCCTATGTGGCGAAAATTATCGACCGCAACCTTATTCCCGGCGGCCAGCTTCTTTTTGCCCACCCGGGGCGGAAGGTGACGCACGATTTTTTGCGGGAACTCGTCCGGCAAAAGGGGATGAAGGAAAAGCAGAGCCACATTCCGGTCCTCGTCGATCACCCCTATTTCCCTTTTTATGAAATCGACATTCACCACCTGATCAGCGAAAAACAGGAGTGAGACACTTAATGCACCTCTGGATCGGAGCGGTGGGCAGGCTTAAAGAGCCCTTTTACCGGATGGCCCAGGCAGAGTACGGCAGGCGCTTGAAAAGGTACACCTCCCTGACCCTGGTTGAGGTTCCTGACGAGCCTGTTCCTCCCGGCCAAAAGGAGCGGGAGCAGGTGAAAATCAAAGAGGGTGAACGCCTTCAGAAAAGAATCCCTCCCCATTCTTTTAAGGTCGCCCTTGCTCCGCAGGGAAGGCTGTTCAGTTCTGAAGAATTCGCCGCCTGGCTCGGTTCCCTGCTTGATGCCGGAAAGGCAGAGCCTGCCTTTTTGCTTGGGGGAACTCTGGGTTTGCCCTCGTTTCTTTTAGAAGGAGCAGATCTTGTCCTTTCTTTGTCCCCCCTTACTTTTCCCCATCAGCTCGCCCGCGTGATTTTGCTGGAACAGTTGTACCGCGCCTTCCGCATCCTGCGGGGGGAACCCTACCATTACTAGCACCGGTACGTTTGTTGTCAGGCAAAAAGCGCCGAAACAGGCAAAACAAAGGCTGAAAATCTCTCAAATGCGCGGGTGCCTGGCGGGATCCTGTTTTAATCGGGTTTCTCGGGGGAAAGGCGCGGAAAAGGTTGTCAAAGATAAAGGAAAAACACCTTTTGCGTCGAACAACTTTATGGCTGCGTGATTTCGGGATTTTGCAGGATCGGATAAGGGGGGGAGCATGATGACGAAGATTCGCACCGGGATTGCCGGTTTTGATGAACTTTTTTACGGTGGAATCCTGGCCGGGAGCATCATCCTTGTGGAGGGAATTCCCGGAGCAGGGAAAACCACCTTTGGAGTAGAGTTCATCTACCGGGGCGCCCTCAAGTTCGAGGAGCCGGGTGTTGTTCTGACCTTCGAGCAGTTTCCGGCCTCCCTTTACAGAGATGCTTTGAATTTCGGCTGGGATCTTCAGGCCCTGGAGAGACAGAATAAACTCCGGGTGATCTGTACTTCTCCGGAGGTTGTGCTGCGGCCGGAATCGAGTCTGCTGGAGGAGGCCGTGAAGGAGATCGGGGCGCGCCGGGTGCTGGTTGACAGCGTCTCGCATTTCCGCCAGGTTGTGGACAATCCGCTGGCGCTGCGCCAGGCGGTGTATGCCTTTTGCAACGGACTGCGCCGGCTCGAACTGATCTCGATGCTTGTGAAGGAGCAGGAGCAGGAAGAGGGGGATTTTTACAGTTTCGAGGAGTTTCTGGTGGATGTTGTCGTGCGGCTCCAGTACGGGGCAGACGGGGGGCTCCAGCGCCAGCGCACCGTGGAAATCATCAAGAGCCGGGGGCAGCCCCATCTTTCCGGGCGGCACAGCTTTAAGATAAGTGAAGAAGGAATTCAGGTTTTTTCCCTGCGTCCCCTGCTCCTGGAACCCGGGGAAGATTATGCTGCAGTGCCCCTGTTAAAGACGGGGGTCCGGGGCCTGGACGAACTCCTGGAGGGCGGGCTCCCGCGGGGTGTAAGCATTCTCGTTGCAGGAGAGGCCGGGACCGGAAAAACCGTTCTGGGCCTGGAATTCCTGGTCCGGGGGGCGCTGGCCCAGCAGGAAAAAGGGCTCTTTGTTTCGCTGGAGGAAACCCCCCAGAAAGTCCGGGCCCATGCCGCGGCCTTTGATTGGGACCTGGCAGATCTCGCCCAGAAGGGAATGGTTCACCTGCTCTTCGCACCCCTGGTGGATGTGGATTTCGACGAACTGCTCGTGCGGCTGGGAAGCATCATCCGGGAGCACCGGATCGTACGGGTCGTGGTCGACACCTTGCCCGCCTTAATCACCCGCCTGCGGGATCCCTTCGTGCTCCGGGAAAAACTCTTCTATCTGGTGACCTATCTCAATAATCTGGGGTGCACAAGCCTGTTTCTCTATCCGACTGGAACCGGGATTCCCGGTGAGCAGCTGGATATTGTCCAGTCCCTGGTTCAGGGGAGCATTTTCCTCAAATCCAGCCTGTTCCACAACAGGCGCCTGCGCTATCTTGAGCTTTACAAGTTGCGGGGAGTCAGTCATGCCACCGGCAATCATCTCATGGAGATCACGAAAAACGGAGTCCAAGTCTTTCCCCGGGTAGGAGGTTGGTAGGAGTGAAGTCGAGGGCGTATTTTGGCGTCGAAGGTTTGGACCGGCTTATTTCTAAAGGCATGAATTACGGGTCGCAGATCATGGTGCACGGCGACACCGGTGTGGGAAAGACGGTGCTGGCAGGAGAATTCATCAAAGAGGGGCTCCGGTGCGGCGATGTCTGCATTTATGTCGCCTGCGACGAGCCTCCGGCCGTGATGCGCCAGCACCTGGGGACCTTCAGGGTGGGGACCCGGGCCTACGAAGAGGTCGAACGCTTGATCTTTGTGGATGCCTACGAAGAGGAGGCCAGTTCCGAAAAATTTCACATCGCCGATCAGCGGAGCCTTGATAAATATTTCGCCCTGGAAAGAGAGCTTATCAGGCGCTATGCCGGCCGGCGCATCCGGCTTGTTGTGGACAGCCTGAGCACCATCTTCACTCCCTTTGACCCTCCAGAGATTCTGGAATTTCACCGGAGCCGTTTGAAATACCTCCGGAAAAACGAAATCCTCACCCTCGACATCTTTGTGGACGGGGTGCTTGAGGACAGGGTGATGACCATCGCCAGCCACCTTTACAACGTAATCCTGAAAATGAAGTTCGGCGGTACGGAAACGCGGCCGGTTCGGATTTTGCAGGTGGGGAAGGTCCGGAGCGGGAAATTCAGTTCCACCCCCTATATGTTCGGGATCAGCCCCGTTTTCGGAATCCTCGTTGCAACAGAACTGGAGGTGTAGGCAGTGGACGAAAGCGTGGAAATTTACCGGAAGGTCTTGAATTACCTTTATTTGACGCTGAGCAAAACGGTTGCTGCGATTCCTTTCAGCGGGAAGTACTGGCTGGAGGAGGTGACCCGCGGCGTCGGGGAGCGGGTCCTGGCCGAGTACGGGAAAAAGCTGGAGCTGTCCAGCCGGCGCCCTGTAGATATCTGCAAAGCCTATTTGAACGTCCTCGACCGCGAGGGTTTCTTGCGGGCGAGCGCCTACCATCTGGAGGAAGAGGGGGACAGCGTTCTGGTGCACTTGAGCCGGAGCCGCTGCGTTTACCAGGATTTCTGCCGGGGGGCAGAAAAAGAGGAGCTTTTCTTTTACTGCCCCCGCCTGGGTGCGCTCCAGGCCGCCCTCCAGCAGGTGCTGGGAGTCGAGTATTCTACGGCGGTGGAAATCGATGTGGAGGCAGATTCTTGCCGCGGCCGGATTTTCCCCGCCAGGCGCCTGAAGACGGAAATCGTCACCCGCGAAGGGGATCTTTTAAAGATTGCGGGAGAAAGGGCGATCCTTTTGCCCAAGGAGACCTACAACTCGATCCTTGTTGCGATAAAAGAGTACGCCCCCCATATCCTCAAGACCGTGCTTTACGATGCAGGCTACCAGTCCGCCTTCACGGTTGCCCGGCAGGCGAAAAGCTATTACAGCACTCCCCTCGAAGCCCTCGAAGCCCTCTTCGAAGAGGTTAAAAACTGCGGCCTGGCCCGGGTGGAGCTAATCTTCCTGGAACCCGAGGCCGGGAGGGCTGTGATCAGGTGCTACAATTCCTTCGAAGTGGCGACAATCAGAAAGTACGGCGAGCTTTACCGGTCGCCGCGGGTTGTCTGCGACCTGCTCCGGGGGATGTTCTCCGCCTATTTAACCGTTATTCTTGGGCGTCCCATCCTGTGCGAAGAAATGAGGTGCGAGTCGCTGGAGGGGGACTACTGCGAATTCCACGCTTTGCCTGATGAAAGTGAAGCGCAGGCGGTAGGGAGTGAGCCCCTTGTCTGACCAGCACTATTCTCTCCCGGAAAAAGGGGGGGTCAGGGGGAGCATTATTCGCATCGAACTCCTGACCTTTTTTCAGGCGAATCCTCATACCAGAGATACCGCTGCAGGTCTGGCGCGGCGCCTCCACCGTCCGCTTGAGGATGTTGCTGCTGCCGCCGCGATGCTGGCGAAGATCGGGATTCTGGAGAAGAACGGGAGCGGCCCGTATACTGTTTACCGTTTGCGACACGGGGAGCTGATCAGGGCTTATTTTGAGGGTTAGCGGGGAAAAATGAGGGAGGAACCGTTCTTGGGATACCATCAGTTGCTGCGACCCACGCTTCACGAGGTTTTAAACGGTTTTCCGGCAGGGGTGCTCATCATCGACCGGTGGGAGAAGATTGTCGGGTTGAACCGTTTTCTTGGAGAACTGGCGGGGATTGCCGGGCAAGAGGTCCTGGGGCGCGATCTTCGGGAGCTTTTTGGGGAGAAGGAGTTCCCGGGGGAGCACCCGTTGCTGGTTACTCTGGCCACCGGAAAGGAATTCGGCCGGGTTCCTCCGGAGGCATTGTTCCCCTTTATCTGCCCTTTTCCCGCCTATGTGAGCACCCATACCCTGGTTGCCGAAGACGGGGAGAGGGTAGGGGCAATGGCCGTTCTCTGGGACGCCAGGCACCAGAATGAGCTGGAACAGGCGGTGATCCGGGCCGAGCGCCTTGCGATCATGGGCCAGCTGGCGGCAGGGGCGGTTCATGAAATCAGGAACCACCTGACTGCGGTGGGAGGGTTCCTGCAGCTGCTCAAGAAAGAGCTGGAGGGGACGCCCCGCGTCGAGTATGTGGATATTATGCTGGATGCTTTGAGGCGCGTAAACTCCATTATCGGGGACTTTCTCCGTCTGGCGAAACCCGGCCTCCCCCAGCGCAAGCCCTGCCGTTTGGAAAGCCTGATCGAAAGCGTCGTCAAGCTGCTGGGAAGCGAGTGGGGACGCCGGAGGATTGCTGTCAAAACATGCTTTGCGCCGGACCTGCCGCCGGTTTCCCTGGATGAAGAGCAGTTCAAACAGGTGCTTTTAAATGTTTTTACCAACGCTTTTGAGGTGATGCCGGAGGGAGGGGAAATCGGGGTTGCGGTAGAGCTGGACCGGGAGGAGGATGGGGTTCAGATTGCGGTCCGGGATACGGGGCCGGGGGTTCCAGAGGCGATTCAGGCCCAGGTCTTTGAGCCCTTCTTTACCACGAAAGAGACGGGGACCGGCCTGGGGCTTTACATTTCCCGGGCAATTGTTCAAAACCATGGTGGAACGATTAAAATTGAAAATAACCCGGATCGAGGCTGCAGGGTTGTCATCCATCTCCCGTTGAGATAGTTTTGGGGTTGAAACGGGGCCTTGCATAAAAGGTTTTTCATGCCAGATAATAGAAAAGCGAAAAAAATTTCAGGCTGAAGGAGTTGGCGATGGGGGTTTTAGAGCGGATCAGAAGTGAGATCTATCAGGGATTGGTCAGGGCGGCACGGGGGGCGCGGGAACAAGGGGAAATTGCCTGGGAGTCCCTGCCCTCTTTTGCCCTTGAGGTGCCCCGCGAAAGGGCGCACGGGGATTTTGCCACAAACCTGGCTTTGCTTCTTGCCAGGGAGCTGGGGCGGCCCCCGCGCGCCGTTGCGCAGGCACTCCTGCAGTTTTTTCCTGCCGGTGAGGTGGCTTACCTTTCCCGAACGGAGGTGGCGGGGCCGGGGTTTATCAACTTTTTTCTGGATCCCTCCTGGCTTTATGAGGTTTTGGTTGAGGTGGAGGCCCAGGATGAACGCTACGGCTGCTCCGACCTGGGGCAGGGGGAGAAGGTCCAGGTGGAATTTGTCAGCGCGAACCCTACCGGCCTCCTGCACATGGGGAACGCCCGGGGCGCCGCCCTGGGAGATACTCTTGCCAACATCCTCACCGCAGCAGGCTACGACGTGACGCGGGAGTTTTACATCAATGATGCTGGAAATCAAATTGAAACCTTCGGGCTGTCCCTTGAGGCCAGGTATCTCCAGTTGCTGGGCTATGATGTGCCCTTTCCGGAAGACGGCTACCCCGGTGAAGATCTGATTGAAAGCATGAAGGGCTTGATTGCGCAGGTTGGCGACAGGTATGTGGGGATTGACCCGGATCTCAGGCGGGAGAGGCTGATTAAATACGCCCTCAAGGAAAAACTGGCGCAAATGGAACGGGATCTTGCCGACTTCGGGGTTGTTTATGATGTCTGGTTTTCCGAGCAGTCCCTTCACGACTCCGGGGCCGTAGAAGAGGTCTTGAGGGAGCTGCAGGCGAAGGGGTATCTTTACGAAGAAGAGGGCGCGCTCTGGTTTCGTTCCACCCTTTTCGGGGAAGAAAAGGACGAGGTCCTGGTGCGGAGCAACGGGACCCCCACATACTTTGCAGCCGACATCGCCTACCACCAGAATAAGTTCCGGCGGGGCTTCAGCCGGGTTATCAACATCTGGGGAGCAGACCACCACGGCCACGTCTCCCGCTTGAAGGGGGCGCTGCGCGCCCTGGGGTTAGACCCGGACCGGCTCGAAGTAATTATCATGCAGCTCGTCAGGCTTTTTAGAGGCGGCGAGCTGGTCCGGATGTCGAAGCGGACCGGGGAGTACATAACTTTAAGGGAACTTATGGAGGAGGTTGGGCGGGATGCCGCGCGCTACTTTTTTGTGATGCGGAGCGCGGACAGCCACCTTGATTTCGATCTTGACCTGGCCCGGGAGCAGTCCAGTGAAAACCCGGTTTACTACATCCAGTACGCCCATGCCCGGATCTGCAGCATCCTGCGCCAGAGTGACGCCCCTCCGCCCCGGGCGGAGGAGGCGGTTCTGGAGGTTCTTCGGGACCCCGCGGAGCTTGCCCTGATCCGGAAGATCGCTGAACTGCCGGGGGAGATCCTTTTTGCGGCAACCCACCTCGAACCTCACCGTCTTGCCCATTACGCGTACGAACTGGCCACCCTTTTTCACGGTTTTTATACAACCTGCCGCGTCCTCACGGAGGACCCTGTTTTGCGCGCGGCACGTCTTGTGCTCGTAAACGCATCCCGCATTGCTTTGCGGAACACCCTGAAGCTTTTAGGAGTTTCAGCACCGGAGAGGATGTAACAGCAAAGGGGGTCGGGGAGATGTACGGAGAAGGATGGGAAGAAAAAACCGAAATCCTCAATTTCGTTTACGAACTGATCAAGACCAGCGGCCACCCTCTTCACTATTCGATCTTGATGGAAGAAGTGGCAAAAAGGTTCTTCGGTGAGGAAGAGGATCTGGTGCGGGCAAAAGCCAGGTTTTATACCTGGCTCAATCTTGATCCCCGCTTTACCTGTTTGGGCCAGGGGCGGTGGGGGCTGCGGAGCTGGTCGCCTGAAAAGGGGGGGCGGCGTGTTCCCCTCCTTTCACTGATGCACAAGACGGTGGAATACGATGACGGGGCGCCCCGGCTTTCAGGTCGGGAGCAGCTGGAGGAGGACTATTTTCCTGCCCATGAAGTGCTCCGGGATAAAGGAGGGCATCTAGAGCAGGGGGAACTGGAAGGAGAAGATTACTAAACTCAGGGAGGTGGCGTGATGCGGATTCGCTGGTTTGGACATGCCTGTTTTGTTTGTGAAGGGAGCGGGGTTCGCCTCCTGACGGATCCTTTCAGCAAAGAGGTGGGTTACGCTCCGCCCCGGGAGAAAGTGGATCTGGTGACTGTGAGCCACGACCACTACGACCACAACGCGGTTGAGGGGCTGCCGGGGCGTCCGGCTGTGATCAGGGAGCCGGGTCGCCACCGCGTGCGGGGGCTCCAGGTGGAGGGTTTTTCCGTTTTCCACGATGAGGTGAAGGGTGCGAAGCGGGGCAGGAATCTCATCTTTGTTTGGGAGATGGACGGGATCAGGCTCTGTCACCTGGGGGACCTGGGGCACGTCCTCGAGCCTGCCACCGTCCGGGAGCTGGGGAAAATCGACCTCTTGATGGTTCCGGTGGGCGGGGTTTATACGATCGATGCCGCCGGGGCGCGCAAGGTAGTGGAGCAGCTGGCACCCCGGGTCGTGATCCCGATGCACTACCGGACCCCGGCCCTGACCTTCGAACTTGGCCCGGTGGAGGATTTTACCCGCTTTTTTGACCGGGTGCGGCGGGAAAAAGAATTTGCAGGAGATGGTGGAAGTCTGCCCGGGGAGCAGGAAGTTGTGGTCCTCGACTACATCCACTAGCCGGCTGCCGTACTCAGAGAAACCCCCGCCCTCAGCTTCCCCTTGACAACCCTGAGAGATTATGTTTAGAATGGGCGTTGTATAAAAAGGGAATCGAGGAATTAACGAGGAAAAGAGGGGAGAGGATTTGACGAAATACATCTTTATTACAGGTGGGGTTGTATCTTCCCTGGGGAAGGGGATCACCGCCGCATCCCTGGGATGCCTGCTGAAGAGCCGGGGCCTAAAGGTTTCCATCCAGAAATTTGATCCCTACATCAACATCGACCCGGGGACGATGAGCCCTTACCAGCACGGAGAGGTTTTTGTTACAGATGACGGCGCGGAAACCGACCTCGACCTGGGCCACTACGAGCGCTTTATCGACCGGAACCTGACCCGGCACAGCAACGTAACTGCCGGTCTCGTCTACTGGTCGGTGATCCGGAAGGAGCGCCGGGGGGATTTTTTAGGGGGTACGGTGCAGGTCATCCCTCACATTACCAATGAGATCAAGGAGTTTATCCAGCGCATTGCCGTTGAGGAAAAACCTGATGTGGTGATCACCGAAATCGGAGGAACGGTGGGGGACATCGAATCCCTTCCCTTCCTGGAGGCAATCCGCCAGTTCAAGGGAGATGTCGGCCGGGAGCGGGTGCTGTATGTCCACGTCACCCTCGTCCCGTATTTAAAGGCCGCAGGTGAGTTGAAAACGAAGCCCACCCAGCACAGCGTGAAGGAGCTGCGCAGCATCGGCATCCAGCCGGATATCATCGTCTGCCGCTGCGAGCGCCCCCTCACCAAAGACCTGAAGGATAAGATTGCCCTTTTCTGCGATATCGATGTGAATGCCGTGATCGAGGCCGTGGATGCGGCCTCGATTTATGAGGTTCCCCTCCGTCTGGAAAAGGAGGGGCTGGCCGAGATTGTGGTGGAGCGCCTGGGGCTGCCGCGCCGGAAGCCGGACCTGCGGGAGTGGGAGGAGCTTGTTTCCATCTGCCGCAATCCGAAATATCGCGTCAGGGTTGCGGTTGTGGGGAAGTACACGGATCTCAAAGATGCCTACCTGAGCATTGGGGAAGCCCTCTGCCATGGGGGAATTGCCCATCAGGCTGCAGTGGAGATCGTCTGGGTGGATGCTGAGGATCTGGAAAGGGAAAATCCGGAGAAGATGCTTGGCGGGGCGAACGGGATCCTTGTTCCCGGCGGCTTCGGCAGCCGGGGAATTGCCGGCAAGATCAAGGCGATCAATTACGCCCGGACAAAGCGGGTGCCTTTTTTTGGAATTTGCCTGGGGATGCAGTGCGCGGTTATCGAATTTGCCCGGAACGCCTGCGGCTTGACGGATGCCAACAGCACCGAATTCGAGCCCGCCACTCCCTATCCTGTGATCGACCTTCTCCCCGAGCAGCGGGAGGTCAGGGATCTGGGAGGAACGATGCGCCTCGGGATTTACCCCTGCAGGCTCCTCCCTGACAGCCGCGCCGCGCGGGCTTATGGTGCCGAGGTTGTAGAGGAGCGCCACCGCCACCGCTATGAATTCAACAATGAATTCCGGGAGCTTCTCACGGAGAAAGGGCTGCGGATCACTGGCACCTCTCCCGATGGGAGGCTGGTGGAAATCATCGAGATTCCGGACCACCCCTGGTTCGTGGCCTGCCAGTTTCATCCTGAATTCAAGTCTCGCCCCAACAGGCCCCATCCCCTTTTCCGGGATTTCATCGGGGCTGCTTTAAATTTTCCAGGAGTCTGACCTGGGCGGAGGTTGGCTTTTGTGTACCGGATGCGTCTGATTGGGGATGCAGAACGAGATTTTTTTAATGATTTCATCCGTTCTTCTCCGAAGCCCCATTTTCTTCAGACTTACGAGTGGGGTGAATTGAAAAAGGCAACGGGCTGGGAACCCCTGCGCCTTATGGTCTTCAAGGGAGAGCTTCCGGTTGCTGCAGTTTCCCTCTTGAAGCGCCGCCTCCCCTTTTTCAACCGCACGATTCTCTACGCACCCCGTGGTCCCGTGCTGGGAGAAGGATGCGATCCAGAAGCCGAGGACTTTTTCTGGGGTGAGGTTAAGAAAATAGCACGCCTCAACCGGGCGATTTTTCTAAAGGTGGATCCGGACATCCCCAAAGAGGACGAGGGCTACCGCACCCGGCTTGAAAAGCGGGGGTTCCGCCCTGCCGGAAATCGCGTAGGGTTCGGGGGAATCCAGCCCCGCTTCGTTTTTCGCCTCGACCTCACTCCCCCTGAAGAGAAAATCCTTGCGGCAATGGAAGGCAAGACCAGGTACAATATTCGCCTCGCAGCGCGCAAGGGGGTCCAGGTCCGGGTCGCCCGCGACCGCTCCGATCTCGAAATCTTTTACAGGCTTCTTTTGGAAACAGCAGCCCGCGACAGGTTTCTCATCCGGGCCTGCTCCTATTTCGAGAGAATCTGGGATCTTTTCGTGAGCCGCGGGACGGCCCAGATCTTTCTTGCCGAGTACCAGGGCGAGGTGATTGCCGGCGCCCTGGCCTTTCACTGCGGGGAACGGGTCTGGTACCTGTACGGCGCTTCAGGCAACCGCTTCCGGAACGTGATGCCGAACCACCTCCTCCAGTGGACGATGATCCGTTGGGCCAAGGAGCTGGGCTGCAGGATCTACGATTTCCGGGGTGTACCCGGTGATGCCGATCCTGAAAACCCCCTGCACGGGTTGTACCGCTTTAAAAAGGGGTTTGGGGCGCGGTTTACCGAGTTTATCGGGGAGTACGACCTGGTCCTTTCTCCTTTCTGGTACTTCCTCTGGACGCGGGTTCTTCCTCTTTACCG
The DNA here is from genome assembly GCA_013177945.1 of Bacillota bacterium. Taxonomy (NCBI): domain Bacteria; kingdom Bacillati; phylum Bacillota; species Bacillota bacterium. The sequence continues at coordinate 71,842 of JABLXW010000004.1, read as the reverse complement.
GCGGCTCGCGCGCTTTTTGCGCCAGGGCGGGAAAAAGGATGAAGCGCTTCTTGCCGGGGAGGAGTGAGATCAGGTGATGAAAGAAGAGATCAACCCGGCGCGCTGGATCGAGGTTGACCTGGAGGCGATCGCCCACAATACGGCCCAGGTCAAGGGGCTGCTTTCCCCCGGTGTGCGGTTGATGGCTGTTGTCAAGGGGGACGGGTACGGGCACGGCCTGGTTCCCGCGGCGCGTGCTGCCCTCGCCCGGGGCGCCGATATGCTGGGGGTTACCCACCCCGAGGAGGGGGTCGTTTTAAGAGAGGCGGGGATTGCCGCTCCCGTTTTGATTTTTCGCCCCCTTCTGCCCGGAGAGGAGGAAATTGCTGCGGCCTACCGTCTGACCGTTACCTTAAGCGATCTCCAGCAGGCAAAACGCCTCGCTGCTGCAGCCCGTAAGATAGGGGAAAGAATCCCCATGCACGTGAAAATCGAAACCGGAATGGGGCGCACAGGCTTTACCCCTGCCTCCTTCTGGAGTGAGGTGGATGAACTTTTGAGCCTTCCGGAATTGAAGTGGGAGGGAATTTACACACACTTCTCCGCTGCTGCCGGCGATCCCTCCTTTACCCGCCGCCAGTTCCGGGTTTTCCGCGAGGTGGTCAACACCCTCGCGGGCCGGGGAATCCGCATCCCCCTCCGGCACGTTTGCAACAGCGCCGCCCTTCTCCTCTACCCCGAGATGCACCTCGACCTGGTCCGGGCCGGCACGCTCCTCTACGGCCAGCTTCCTGCCGGGATCAGGTCGGCCCCCCTGAGCCTCCGGGGCACCTGGTCCTTCTGGGCCAGGGTTGTCCATCTCCAGCGCCTTCCCCGGGGGGCGACGGTGGGCTACGGGCGGACCTACAGGGTGCGCAGGGATACCGTGCTTGCGGTCTTGCCCGTTGGTTACAGCGACGGATTTGGCCTCGACGTGGCTCCACGCCCCGCAGGCTGGTGGGATCTCGTGAAGGTACTGGGCAAGACGGCAGGGGCCTTTTTGGGATTCCCCTGGGGTGCTTACTACGTAAAGGTGAACGGGAAATCTGCACCTGTTGTGGGCCGCCTCGGCATGGGATTGTGCTGCGTTGATGTGGGTAAAATACCGGAGGTGTGCATTGGAACCCCGGTTTTGCTGCCCGCCCGGCGCACCGTGATCAGCTCTGCAGTTCCCCGCCTTTACGTTAAGGGTGGGGAAGCAGCGCTGCGGGAGCCAGAAGGAGAATCACCCTTTAACCGGCATGATTCGAGCGGAAATGACTGAAAACCCGGTAGTTTCGGAGCAGGGGGTGAGAGGCCAGAGAAAACATTAAACTGGACAGGGATTTGGTCGCGATTTTGGAGGGGATTAGAAATTGAGTTTTTCAGGAGCATTTTTGCTGGTTGTAGACAACCACCCGGGGGTGCGCTTCCTCTTGAAAGAGGTGCTTGAGCAGGATGGTTATCAGGTTCGGGTGCTGGCGCATGGCAAGGATGTCCTCCCTGAAATTAAACGGAAACCTCCTGCCGCGCTCCTGCTTGACTGGAACCTGCCGGGCTGGCAGGGGTGGGAGGTGCTCGTTGAGCTGGAGAAGCAGCGGCTCGGGGTTCCGGTGATCCTGATGACGGGTTGGGGCGATGGGCTGCTGTTCCGGCGCGCCCTGGAAAAAGGGGTGATCGGTTACCTGGTGAAGCCCTTTGCTCTTGCCGATCTGAGGAAGATGATCCGGCAGGCCCTCGCGGTCTCCCCTTATTTCCGGCCGGTAGAGGCAGGACAGCCTGCTTCGACATAAAATGACAGAGCGGCCAAAATGTTTTATGGCAAAAAGGAATTTTCCCGAAAATGAAGAATACCAAGAGCAGAACGCGCGGCAGAGGAGGTAGGCGAAATGCTCGTTGCGACAACAACTGCACTCGCACTTCGTTGCCCGAGCTGCGGAAAAATCCAGTACCATACCCTGTCCCTTTTTTCTTTTTCTGCTCAGAAAACGATCCGTTTCACCTGCACCTGCGGGGCCTCCCTTCTCCTGATCAGCACCAGGGACCGCAAGGTATTTTACTTTCAACTGGAGTGCTTGATGTGCGAAGGGAAGCACCTTTTCCAGTATTCCTTGAGGGAAATCTGGACCTCCCAGGTGCGCGGCCTGACCTGCGAGGAGACCGGTCTCGAGGTTGGGTTTCTGGGCCCCCGGGAACAGGTGAAAAAATGTATTGCCAACCAGGAGCGGTCCTTGCGGGAAATGGCGGAGGACCTGGGTTTTACGGATTATTTTGCCAATCCAGAAATCATGTATGAAATCCTGGACTCTCTGCATAAAATTGCGGAAGAAGGGAATCTTTCCTGCCAGTGCGGCAACCTTCAGCTTGAGGTGGAAATCTTTGCGGAACGGGTCGAGCTCAGGTGCTCAAGCTGCGGTGCTCTCGGTGTAATTGATGCCGAATCCCGGGAGGATCTGGAAGCGCTGAAGAATATCTGGGAAATCAGGCTCAGGCCGGGGGGCCTCCAGCTGCTTGGATTCAGGAAGGTGGGGCGAAACCGGAGGGGTTCCAAGAAGTAGAAGGGAGGATCATTCCGGTGGGACTTGTCAGCATTTCCGAACTCCTGACCCGGGCCGAGGCGGGCGGGTACGCGGTTGGCGCCTTTAACTGCAACAACATGGAAATAGTCCAGGCCATTATGGAAGCAGCCGAGGCAGAGAGATCCCCGGTGATCTTGCAGGCAAGCCAGGGGGCGATTAAATACGCGGGGATCAATTACATTGTGGCCCTGGCGCGGGAGGCCGCGGCCGGGACGCGCGTTCCCGTTGCCCTCCACCTCGACCACGGGACCGATTTTGCCCAGGTGATGCTCTGTATCAGGCACGGGTTTACTTCTGTGATGATCGATGGGTCGCGCTATCCCTTGCTGGAGAACATCGCCCTGACCCGGAGGGTGGTTGAGGTTGCCCAGGCGGTAGGGGTTTCTGTTGAAGGGGAGCTTGGTCGGATTACCGGAACCGAAGACGAGATCAGCGTCGCGGAAAGGGAAGCCTTTTTTACCGATCCGGAGGAAGCCCGGATTTTTGTCAGAGAAACCGGGGTGAATGCCCTTGCGGTTGCCATCGGCACTGCGCACGGGCGCTATAAGGGGAAGCCAGAGCTTGATTTTCCGCGCCTTGCGAAAATTCGCGAGCTTACCGGCGTTCCCCTTGTGCTTCACGGTTCTTCAGGTGTCCCCGACGAGGACATTAAACGGGCGATTGCGCTGGGAGTCCGCAAGATCAACATTGACACCAACATCCGGGAGGCTTTCGTGGCGGGGATGCGCCAGGTGCTCGAGGAAAACCCGGGCGAAATTGATCCCAGGAAGATCCTGGGGCCTGCCCGCGCCGCGGCACGGGAAGTAATCAGGGAGAAGATCCGCCTTTTCGGCTGCGCCGGCAAGGCCTGAATAAGGAGACTGCCTTTTACCCTCTGCAACCGGGCCAAAATCCTCGAAGTGGCAAGGGAAGGAGAGAGCAGATTTGGAAATCTACCTTGATACCGCAAATGTGGAGGAAATCCGGGAGGCTGTGAAGTGGGGTGTGGTTTCAGGTGTGACCACGAACCCCACCCTTGTGGCAAAAGAAGGGCGTAATTTTCGCCAGGTTTTGAAGGAAATCTGCGAACTTGTCCAGGGCCCCGTCAGCGCCGAGGCGATGAGCTTAGACGCCGAAGGAATTCTCCGGGAAGCAAGGGAGCTCGCCCGGCTTGCCCCCAACATTGTCGTCAAAATCCCTGTTGTACCGGCCGGCCTGCAGGCGGCGCGCGTTCTGGCGCAGGAGGGGATCCGGGTAAATATTACCCTTGTTTTTTCCGCCCCGCAGGCCCTGCTGGCGGCGCGTGCCGGCGCCGCCTTTGTGAGCCCTTTCATCGGAAGAATGGACGACATCGGACAGGAAGGGACCGCCGTCCTGGGTGATATTATCAAAATTTTCCGCAACTACCAGTTTCCTACCAGGATCATTGCCGCCAGCATCCGCCACCCCTGGCATGTTCTGGAGGCAGCGCGGCTGGGCGCGGATATTGCCACCGTTCCTTTCAACGTGCTTGTGCAGATGTTCAGGCACCCCCTCACCGACCTGGGAATCGCCCGTTTTCAGGCAGACTGGGAGAAGGTGAAGGGAGTTTAGGGAGGCAGGAGGAGCCGGAATGGAGCGCGAACTCACCTTAGAGTTCGTCCGGGTTACGGAGGCCGCGGCCCTGGCGGCAGGCCGCTGGCTGGGCCGGGGGAACAAGGAAAAGGCAGACGAGGCTGCTGTTACCGCGATGCGCCGGATGTTCGACACCGTTCAGATCGACGGAACCGTTGTAATCGGGGAAGGGGAGATGGATGAGGCTCCGATGCTCTACATCGGAGAGAAGGTGGGAGCCGGAGTCCCGCCGGAAGTGGATGTGGCCGTCGATCCCCTCGAAGGGACGAACATCGTTGCGAAGGGCCTGACCGGAGCGATTTCCGTGCTGGCGGTGGCACCCCGGGGGTGCCTGCTGCGTGCCCCGGATATGTACATGGAAAAAATCGCCGTGGGCCCGAAGGCTGCGGGAAGGATTGATCTGGATGCTCCGGTTGAGGAAAACATTAAGGCTGTTGCGGATGCTTTGAATAAAGGGGTGGAGGATCTGACCGTGGTCATTCTCGACCGCCCCCGGCACGAAGACCTGATCCGGCGGGTGAGAAGGGCAGGCTCCCGCATCCAGCTGATTACCGACGGAGATGTGGCCCCTGCCGTAGCCGCTGCTTTTGAAGGCACCGGTGTTGATATGCTGCTCGGGATCGGCGGGGCGCCCGAAGGCGTTCTTGCTGCCGCCGCCCTCCGCTGCCTGGGGGGTGAAATGCAGGCCCGGCTCTGGCCGATGGATGATGATGAGGTGGCGCGCGCCAGAAAAATGGGAATTACAGATTTCCGGCGCATCCTCACGATGGATGACCTGGTCAAGGGCGAAGATGTCATGTTCGCCGCCACCGGCATCACGGACAGCACCTTGCTGCGGGGGGTGCACTACACGTCCTGGGGGGCGCGGACTCATTCCGTTGTGATGCGGGGGCGCACCGGGACAATCCGCTTCATTGATGCCCGGCACCACTTCTCCCGCAAGCCCGATTACGCGCGGCCCTGTTCTTGACTTCTCAGGTGTGCTGGTGTTATGATTTAAGTGTGTTTACCTACCTTGAATTAATCTCTGCTTTGAGATTACGTGAACACCCCACAGGTGAGCCGCTCACAGGATAGTTTTTCCTCATCACCTGACCTGTCTGTTTTTTTCCGGATCACCGGAGTATCCAGCTGAGAGAATTTACCGGATAAGGGGGATTTTCTTGAACGTTGCAGAATTAGAGCAGAAAACCATGCCGGAGCTTTACAAGATTGCCCGGGAATTGGAAATTTCTGGTTACTCACGGCTTCGCAAGAAAGAGCTGATTTTCGAGATCCTGAAGGTCCAAACGGAAAAGGACGGCCTGCTCTTTGCCCAGGGAGTTCTGGAAATCCTTCCCGACGGCTACGGTTTTTTGCGCCCCTTTGCCTACGTTCCGAGCCATGACGACATCTACGTCTCACCCTCCCAGATCAGGCGCTTTGATTTGAGAACAGGAGACAAGGTTGCCGGCCAGGTGCGCGCCCCTAAAGAAACGGAGCGTTTCTATGCGCTCCTGCGGGTCGAAACCGTCAACGGTTATGCCCCCGAACAGGCAGCCGAGCGGCTCCACTTTGATGCCCTGACGCCGATTTTCCCGAATGAAAGGATCACGCTGGAGACCCAAAACGGCGATATCTCCTGCCGGATTATCGACCTGATTGCTCCCCTGGGGAGGGGTCAGCGCGGCCTGATCGTAGCTCCCCCCAAGGCCGGGAAAACCTTTTTGCTGAAGAAAATTGCCAACGCCATTACCACCAACTACCCGGAAATCGACCTGATGGTTCTGCTGATTGATGAGCGTCCTGAAGAGGTAACCGATATGCAGCGTTCCGTCCAGGGAGAAGTGGTCAGCTCCACCTTTGACGAGCCCCCGGAAAACCACGTCAAGGTCTCGGAAATGGTATTGGAGCGGGCGAAGCGTCTGGTGGAGCACAAACGGGATGTGGTGATTCTCCTGGACAGCATCACCCGCCTTGCCAGGGCCTACAACCTGGTGGTCCCCCCCTCCGGGCGCACCCTTTCGGGTGGCGTCGATCCCACAGCCCTTCACAAGCCGAAGCGCTTCTTCGGTGCGGCAAGAAACATCGAAGAGGGGGGAAGCCTGACGATTCTGGCGACCGCCCTGATCGAAACGGGAAGCCGGATGGATGAGGTGATCTTCGAAGAATTCAAGGGGACCGGCAACATGGAGCTGGTCCTGGACCGGAAGCTGTCCGAAAAGCGGATCTTCCCGGCCATCGACGTGAAGCGCTCCGGCACCAGGCGGGAAGAGCTCTTGCTCAGCAAAGAGGAGCTGGAACTGGTCTGGAACTTCCGGAGGATGTTCGCTTCTTACGGCACGAGCGAAATTATCGAAATGCTGATCGATGCCATGCAGAAGACAAAGGCGAACAGGGATCTCCTGCGCGCCCTGCCCCAGCTCTTCAAATAACCGTTTCTGCCGCGGCGCCGCCTGAAGCGGCGGGTTGACTTGAGAACTGCAGGACCGAATCACGATGTAGAAGCGCCGGACTACCGGTGCTTTTCTGTTTTTCAGGCAGGAGGAGGCAGAAGTGAATAAATTTTGGGGGGCGAGGCAAAAATAGTAGGGTAACCGGGCATTTGCGAGGTGAAATCAATGAGATGGATCGGGATCGGTTTTTTTGTCCTTTTCCTGCTCTGGCCGGTCCTTTACCCTGTTTCCCCGGCCTCAGGCTACCTTGCGGAGGATAGTTTCGCTCCTTACTGGCAGGAGCCCGGGGGAGCCCTTCCGGAAAGGAGGGCGCTTGCCTATGAGGTGCGGCGGGGGGATACTTTGTGGGATATCGCCCGGCGCCTCGGTTTGAACCCGGAAGCAATCAGTGCCGCAAACAGGCTTGGAGCCGGGGCGGTTCTCCGCCCCGGCCAGATTCTTGTGCTCCCGTTTCAGGCGGAACGGACGCACCGGGTTGCTCCGGGCGAGACTCTGTGGTCGCTGGCGCGGCGCTACCACGTCAGCGTGGCGCGGTTGATGGCCTGGAATCAGATCAGGGATCCCGCTTTTCTTGCGGTGGGTAAGGAATTGATCATTCCGGGGGGAACAGGTGCCGCTTCCCGCTCCTTAGAGGAGACACATCGTGCAGCGCGGGGTTGGGACGACGGCCTGGCCTGGCCCCTGCTTGGGGAAATCACTTCGTTTTTCGGCCCCCGCGAGGGAGAGTTCCACCACGGCCTTGACATTGCAGGAGATCCCGGAGATCCGGTCAGGGCCGCCCAAGACGGAGAGGTTGTTTTCGCCGGGTGGCTGGGTGTCTACGGGAGGACCGTAATGCTGGATCATGGCAGCGGAAACAAAACTCTGTACGGGCACCTGCGGGAAGTTCTGGTTGGTGTTGGAGATTTCGTGGAAAAGGGCGAGATCATCGCCCGGGTGGGTTCTTCCGGAAGGACGACAGGCCCCCACCTTCACTTTGAACTGCGACAGGGCGACCGGGCTGTCAACCCCCTCCCTTACCTGAGCAGGCAACTTCCCGGGGTGACTGCGAATGGTGCACGAAAACAGCCAGAAATCACAAAGCGGCTTCATCCGAATAAGGTGAGCCGCTTTTATTTGCATGTTTTTTGAATCTCCAGGTCGGACAATTTATTTTGCCAGCTTCTCCAGTTTGGCAACCCGGACCACCAGGTAGCGGGTGTCTGTCGAGATGTCATCCAGCCTGTCCATAATTCTCTGAAACCTCTCTTCATGTACCTGGCGGGCATCAAACAAAGCGCGGATCTTCTCGATGACCTCGTTCTCTATGCGGAGTTCCAGTTTATCAACCTTCTGGCCGGTTGCTTTAACCTCCTGTTTCAGGTTGTCGATGTCGCCTCGCATCACATTGATGTCCTGCTTTACAGCTGCCATGTCCTGCTGCAGCACACCGATATCCTGCTTCACCGCTACCATGTCCTGCTGTAAAATGCTGATATCCTGTTTCATCCCGGTGATATCCTCTTTGACTGCCGCCATGTCCTGCTGCAGCACACCGATGTCCTGCTTCATCCCGCCGATGTCCTGCTTCACCACTGCCATATCCTGCTGCAGCACACCGATGTCCTGCTCTATCTTCTGCTGGCCCTCTTCATACCTCTCTTCGAGCCTGTTGATCTGAGCCTTCATGTTTTTAATTTCGCTCAGGATTTCTTTGAGCATTTGTTCGCTCATCTTTGCTGCTCCTCTCCCCTCCGGAATTTTCCCGCTTTTCTATTATCCTTTGAGACAAATCATATCAGAGAATCAACAGGGGGTAAAGTAGCCTCCTGATAAAGCTCATCCTCCAGGTCAAGATTTTCTTGAGTGAGCCGTTTCCCTCCTGGTATGATTTCAGCTGAACGACCGCGGGGGTTTGCCAGGGGTTGGGGGGTATGCTATAATAATCACCGTTGATGGGCATGGAGGTGAGAAAAGTGAAAAAGGGAATTCATCCGAACTATACCAGGGCCGTGATTACCTGCGCCTGTGGGGCCAGGTTTGAAGTGGGTTCCACCAGGCAGAGCATGAGGGTTGAAGTCTGCTCCAACTGCCATCCCTTTTATACTGGCACGAGGCAGCGGGTAGTTGAAAGGGGCGGTCGTGTCGAGAGATTCCGGAAGAAATACGGGCGCTGAAAAGGGTGGCAGAAGTGCTGCTCTTTTTTCGCGCGAGAAAAGGGGGCGCGCCCTTTGAGGAAAGATTCCGGGACTCCTTTTCAATACGGCGGCCAGGCGGTAATTGAAGGAGTGATGATGCGCGGCCCGCGCGCGGTTGCGGTTGCCGTCAGGGTGGGAGATAAAATCGTTGTCAATGAAGAGGAATACCTTCCCTGGGGAGAGAACTACCCTTTTCTGAAGTGGCCGCTAGTGCGGGGCACGGTGGTCTTGATCGAGTCGCTGATCCTCGGGGTCCGTGCTTTAAGCCTTTCTGCTTCCCTGGTTGCCGGGGAGGAGGAGGGAGAGGGCTTGAGCTCGCTGGAGATCGGGCTGACGGTGGCCCTGGCGCTGGGGCTGGCAACCTTTCTTTTTATTTTCCTTCCCACCTGGGCCGGGCACCTGACCCGTGCCTGGCTGGGAACGTGGGGGCAGAATACGGTCGAAGGGGCCAGCCGGCTGGGGATTTTTCTGCTGTACCTGGTCGCGGTCGGCCGCTTGCGGGACATCAGGCGCGTTTTTCAGTACCATGGCGCCGAGCACATGGTAATCAACACTTTTGAAGAAGGGGCGAGCCTTACGGTGGCCGAGGCGGCGAAGCGTTCCCCTCTCCATCCCGGCTGCGGCACCTCCTTTCTGCTGGTTGTGCTTGTCATCAGCATTTTCGTTTTTGCCCTGCTCGGGAACGGGCCGTGGTGGTGGAAATTCGGGGCGCGCCTGCTGCTCCTTCCCCTTGTAGCCGGACTTGGTTACGAGTTTATCCGCTATGCCCGGCGCCGCCGCCGGGGGCTGGGGCTCCTGATTCTCCCCGGCCTCTGGCTCCAGAAACTGACGACCGGGAAGCCCGATCCGGATCAGCTTGAAGTGGCGATTTCAGCCTTGCGGAGCGTTCTTCCCGACAGGGCTGCGAACTGAAGCCTGAGCGGCCGGCCTCTCAGGCTCGTTGCTCCTGATTCTTTGACTTCTTTACGAATTCTTGTTTGAGGAGGTGAGGAGGGTGCTGGAAAAACTTGAAGCTTTAGAGGCCCGTTATGTGGAGCTGGAGCAGATGCTCGGCGACCCGGCGGTAATCGCCGACCGGGAAGCATGGCGCAAGGTCGCGAAGAGCCATGCTGAACTGAGCGAGGTTGTGGACACCTACCGCACCTACAAGCGGGTCTGCGGCGAGATTAAGAATACGAGGTCCCTGCTGGAGGAGAAGATCGAGCCCGAACTGCGCGACCTGGCCGAGGCGGAACTCGAAGAACTGCAGGAGAAGAAAGAGAAGCTCGAGGAAAGATTGAAGATTTTGCTCCTGCCCCGGGACCCCCGGGACGAGAAGAATGTGATCATGGAGATCCGGGCTGGCACCGGGGGGGAAGAGGCTGCACTTTTTGCCGCAGACCTTTTCCGGATGTACGGGCGCTACGCGGAGCGGCAGGGGTGGCGGATTGAGGTTTTGAGCACCCACCCCACCGATATGGGAGGCTTCAAGGAGGTCATCTTTCAGGTAAGCGGGAATGCCGTTTTCAGCAAGCTCAAATACGAGAGCGGCGTCCACCGGGTGCAGCGGATCCCGGTGACGGAATCCGGAGGGAGGATCCACACTTCGGCGGCAACCGTCGCGGTCCTGCCCGAGGCGGAGGAGGTTGATGTCGAGATCAACCCCCAGGACCTGCGGATCGATGTTTTCTGCTCCAGCGGTCCCGGCGGACAGTCGGTGAACACCACCCAGTCTGCCGTGAGGATCACCCACCTCCCGACAGGGATTGTGGTTACCTGCCAGGACGAAAAGTCGCAGCATAAGAATAAAGAGAAGGCCCTGCGGGTCCTGCGCGCCCGGCTGCTAGACCGCGCCCAGCGCGCCCTGCAGGGGGAAATCTCTTCTTTGCGCCGGACTCAGGTGGGAAGCGGGGATCGCAGCGAGCGGATCAGGACCTATAACTTTCCCCAGGGCCGGGTCACGGACCACCGGATCGGCCTCACCCTCTACCGGCTGCCCGAAATCCTGGACGGGGATCTGGAAGAAATCATTACCGCGCTGGTGACTGCCCAGCGGGCGGAACAGCTCCGGCAGGAGCTGGCCCTCCAGAAAGAGGTGGGGGTCTGAGTGACTTGCGGGAGCCTGCTGCTGGAGGGGGCGCACTTTTTGAAAAGGGCGGGGAGTGAATCCCCCCGCCTGGAGGCCGAGGTTTTGCTGGCCTTTGCCTGGGGCCGGAGCCGTACCGAACTCATGATTTATCCCGAACGGGAGGTTCCCGTCGGTGTTGTTGAAAAATTTTGGGAGCTGCTGGAGGGGAGGGCGGCAGGAATTCCTGTCGCCTATTTAACCGGGACGCGGGAGTTCATGTCCCTTTCCTTTCTGGTGAGTCCTGCTGTCTTGATTCCCCGCCCGGAAACGGAGCTGCTGGCGGAAAAAGCCCTGGAGTTTCTTGCGGAATGGCAGGAAAAGAATTTGTCCGCGCCGCTGGCTGCCGATGTCGGCACCGGGTGCGGGGCGCTTGCGGTAAGCCTGGCTTGCTACCACCCCCGCCTCCGGGTGATTGCCACAGATATTTCGGAAGAGGCCCTGGCCGTGGCGCGCGAGAACGCCCGGCGGCACGGAGTGGAAGACCGCGTCACGTTCCGGGCCGGGGATTTGCTGGCACCCCTGGGCGCCGAAGGGAGGGCGGGCCGGGGCGCGGCAGTTGTGGCCAATCTGCCTTACATTCCCCACTCCTCCCTTGATTTTTTGCCCCGGGATGTCCGGTATGAGCCTCGCCTTGCCCTGGATGGGGGGGCCGACGGGCTGGATCTTTACCGGCGCCTCCTTCCCCAGGCGGCCGCTTTCCTTGCCCCGGGCGGGCTGCTGGCCTGCGAGGTGGGCCCGGGACAGGCTTCCCTGCTGGCCGGCCTGCTGGAAGAGCAGGGGTGGGGGGAGGTTCAGGTGAACCGGGACTACCAGGGCCTGAACCGAATGGTGACGGCCTTGAAAAGGGTTTGAAAAAGGGAAGGAGAAAAGAGGATGACGGGACAGACGCAGGTCATTGCTGCTGTTGTTATTTTTTTGCTGACCTACGGCCTGATCATTTCCGAAAAGGTGCATCGGGCGGTGGTCGCCCTGGCGGGGGCCGTCCTGCTGGTTTTCCTGGGTGTTCTCACTCAGCACGAGGCGGTTGCCAGCATCGACTTCAACACCCTGGGTCTTTTGATCGGGATGATGATCATCGTCGGGATCACGAAGCACACCGGCCTCTTCCAGTTCCTCGCCATCTGGTCGGCGCGCGCCGTGCGGGGGGAGCCGATCCGGATTCTTCTTGTGCTGGCGGCGGTTACCGCGGTTCTTTCTGCTTTTCTGGATAATGTCACCACCGTTCTTCTCATTGTTCCGGTAACTCTTTCTGTCACCGAGGCCCTGGGCGTGCCTCCCATTCCCTTTCTTTTTGCAGAAATCATCGCCTCGAATATCGGGGGGACGGCCACTTTAATCGGAGACCCTCCCAACATCATGATCGGGAGCGCCACCGGTTTGGGCTTTCTTGATTTTGTGAAAAACCTCACCCCGGTCATCGTGGTCATTTTTATCGCAACCGCTTTTTGCTTCTGGCTCATCTGGGGGCGCAGTTTGAGGGTCAAACAGGAGCAGAAGACCCGGATTTTGAATTTTGATCCCCGCGCCCAGATCCGGGACTGGCTGCTGCTCAAAAAATCCCTCTTCGTTTTGAGCCTCACGATTCTGGGCTTCCTCCTGCACCAGTACCTCCGGCTGGAGTCTGCCACGATTGCCTTGAGCGGCGCTGCTCTCCTCCTGATTTTGAGCCGGACCGACCCTGAAGAGGCCCTCCTTGCCGTGGAGTGGCCGACCATCTTTTTCTTCCTGGGCCTTTTTGTCGTTGTAGGGGCCCTTGACAAGGTAGGCGTCATCCACGCCGTGGCCCGGGGCTCCCTCCAGCTCACGGGCGGAAAGCTGGCGACGACCGCCTTCCTGATTTTGTGGCTTTCTGCTCTTGCCTCCGCGTTTGTTGACAACATTCCCTTTGTGGCGACGATGATTCCCTTGATCAGGGACCTCGGGGCGTTAACGGGCATGCCCCTCCTTCCATTGTGGTGGGCGCTTTCACTGGGCGCCTGCCTGGGGGGGAACGGAACCCTGATCGGGGCCTCCGCAAACGTGACTGTTGCCGGGATCGCCGAGCGCAACGGCTGTCCCTTCTCTTTTCTGGAGTACACAAAGGTCGCCTTTCCCCTGATGCTGATTTCGATCATCATTGCACATATCTATCTCTACCTTTTCTACCTGCGCTAGAACCCCGGACAGGGGTTAAGCTGAAGGGAAGCAGGAAATTCTAAAACTGGGTGGCCGTTATGGAAAACCGTCTGGAAACACGCATCCTGCGCGTAGATCCGGAGCACCCGGATCCTGCCGTGATTGCAGCAGCGGCAGAGGTGATTAAACAGGGCGGAACGGTGGCCTTTCCCACCGAAACTGTTTACGGGCTGGGCGCCAATGCTCTGGACCCGGAGGCGGTCATGAAAATTTTCCGGGCCAAGGGGAGGCCGCGCGGGAACCCCCTGATTGCGCACATTGCCTCCCTCGCCCAGGCGCGCACCCTTGTTGCCTGCTGGCCGCCGGCGGCAGAAGCCCTCGCCCGGAGGTTCTGGCCGGGCCCCCTGACCCTGATCCTCCCCCGGGGCGCCGGGGTGCCAGACGAGGTTACCGCAGGTCTTCCCACCGTCGCCCTGCGCCTGCCGGCCCATCCGGTCGCCCTTGCCCTGATCGAGGCAAGCGGTGTTCCCATTGCGGCGCCGAGCGCGAACATTTCGGGGCGCCCCAGCCCCACCTGCGCCGGGCACGTCTGGAAGGACCTGGCGGGCAGAATCGACCTGATCCTGGACGGGGGGGCCACCGAAGTCGGTGTGGAGTCCACAATCCTTGACCTGAGCGGGCCGCGCCCTGTTCTCCTCCGCCCCGGAGGAGTCTCTCGGGAGGAGCTGGAAAGGGTCCTTGAAACGGAAATCCTGCTCCACCCCGCGGTGCTTCAAGGGGGGATCGGCGCGGCGGAAGGGGAGCTTGACGTGGCGCCGAGCCCGGGCACCCTGTTCAGGCATTACGCTCCTGCGGCGCGGGTGTTGCTGGTGTCAGGCACCCCGCAGGAACAGGCTGCCAAAATTAAGAATTACCTTGCCGAGCACCCTGGCGTGCGGGCGGGAGTCCTGGCTACAACCGAAAATTTTCCCTTCTATCAGGCAGAGGGCATCCTCCCCGCATACCTGGAAATCCTGGGCTCCCGGAACTGCCCGGAGGAGATTGCAGGCAGGCTTTTCAGCGCGCTCCGGAATTGTGATGACGCGGGGGTTGATGTGATTCTGGTTGAGGCAATTCCCGCTTCAGGCATTGGCCTTGCCGTGATGAACCGTTTATGCCGGGCTGCAGAGAACCGCATCCTGTGAAGAGGTGCCTGCATGAAAGGCGGTCTTTTCCTTGAGTGATTTGCTTACGGTGCTGCTGGTGGCGGTTGCCCTGGGAACCGATGCTTTTTCGCTCGCGCTGGGGATGGGAATGAGCGCTTTTTCCCGCAATCATGTTTTCAGGACGGCTGCGGTTGTCGGGATTTTTCACATCCTCATGCCCCTCGCCGGCGTTTGCGTTGGCTCCCTCCTCGGCGGGCTGATCGGAAGGGTAGCCGTCTGGATCGGGGGCGGAATTTTAATCCTCCTGGGGCTGCAGATGGTCTGGAACGGATTCCCCTGGCGCGGCGAGGTTTGCAGCCTCCGGGAGGCGCGCTGCCTCATGGAGCGCCCGGCCCCCGCCCCCCTGCAGAGGTGGAGCACCCTCCTCGCCTTGAGCTGGGGCGTCAGCGTAGATTCTTTCGGCGCCGGGGTCAGTTTGGGTGCCTTCATGGCGCGGTTTTCCTGGACCGTTCTTCTTTTGGGGGTTGTGGCCGGACTGATGACTGCAGCAGGTCTTGTTCTGGGCCGCTGGTTTAGCCGCCGGGCGGGAAGCTGGGCCGAGACCATCGGGGGCCTGGTACTGGCAGGGATCGGCCTCAAGCTGTTTTTTTAATTTAATCTTTCCGGGGGGTTATAGTCTTGCGAATCCTGTTTGTCTGTACCGGAAACACCTGCCGCAGCATCATGGCGGAGGCTCTTGCCCGAAAGCTTTTGCGCCGCTCCAACCTGGAGAACCAGGTGGAAGTGGCTTCAGCCGGGCTGGCCGCTCTGCCCGGCGCGCCCGCCAGTACGGAGGCGCTCTCTGTTCTGGCAGATGAAGGGCTCGACCTCTCGGGGCACCGGGCGGTGCAGCTGACGCGGGAAATGGCGCAGGCGGCGGATTTGATTTTTACCATGACGGCGAGCCAGAAGCGCCAGCTCCTGGAGCTCTACCCCGAGGCGCGGGGGAAGGTCTTCATCTTAAAGGAGTTTCTGGATCCCGCCGCCCGGAGGGAGAGAGAGGCCCGCCTGGTGGATTTGATCAGGAGGGTTCAGGAAAAGAAGGAAAGATTTCGGGCCGCGTACAGC
Organism: Bacillota bacterium; assembly: GCA_013177945.1. Classification (NCBI taxonomy): domain Bacteria; kingdom Bacillati; phylum Bacillota; species Bacillota bacterium. The sequence goes on along the minus strand of JABLXW010000004.1, from coordinate 56,587 downwards.
GGGGCAATCGGCAGGCTGGAGCAGGAAAGATCCGAAATTTTGAAGCGCCTCCAGGAAATTGAGAATGAGCTCACCGCCTGGGAGGAGCTTCTTGCGGAGGAGGTCCGGCCGGAGACGCGGGAAATCAGAAAAATCGAAGCCGAGCTTGCCGGCTACGACATTCCTGATCCCTACGGGCAGCCCCGCGAGGCCTACCGGGATTGCGCCCGGGAGCTTGCCAGGGCGATCGAGAAGCTGATCCAGAAGCTGAACGGATAGGCCGGCTTCCGGGGGGTCAGAAAAAGAGGAAAAAAAGGGTTTGGCGGCGAAAATTTTTCCTGAAGGTTTGCGGGGTGGGAAGTTTGCATATCGCAATCGGCAGTGATCATGCAGGTTTTCAGCTCAAAGAGAGGGTCAAGGAGTACCTTGTTTCCCGCCAGGTGGAGTTCACGGATTTCGGCGTGGAGAATCCCGAGCCCGTGGATTACCCCGATATCGCCAGGGTGGTGGCCGAGGCGGTGGCAAGCGGGGCCTGCGACCAGGGGATCCTGATCTGCGGCACGGGGATCGGGATGACGATCGCGGCCAATAAAGTTCCCGGGATCAGGGCGGCCCTTTGCCAGGATCCTTTTACAGCCCGCGCCGCACGGGAGCATAATGATGCGAACATTCTGGCTTTGGGGGAAAGGGTGCTGGGGCCGGGCCTTGCCTGCGAGATTGTCGAAGCCTGGCTGCAGGCGCGTTTTGCGGGAGGCCGCCATGCTCGCCGGCTTGCCAAGATCCGTTTGCTGGAAGAAAAATACTGTTGCGGTGAGGGCCTGCAGCACCACCACCTGCCGCGTGGTGAACGATAAACAGGGGGTACAGAAATGGAGGAAATTGTAAAATACTTGATGCCGGTGGACCCCGAGGTGGCCAACGCCATCCTCTCAGAAGAGCGGCGCCAGCAGGGAAACCTGGAACTGATCGCCTCGGAGAACTTCGTTGACAGGGCGATTCTTGCTGCCCAGGGCTGCGTGATGACCAACAAGTACGCCGAGGGATACCCGGGAAGGCGTTACTACGGGGGCTGTGAGTTTGTCGACCTCGTGGAAGATCTGGCGCGGGAGAGGGCGAAGGCATTGTTCCGGGCAGAACATGCCAACGTCCAGCCCCACTCAGGAACCCAGGCCAATATGGCCGTTTACTATGCGGTCCTCAAGCCGGGGGACCGGGTGCTGGGGATGAACCTGAGCCACGGCGGCCACCTCACGCACGGGAGCCCTGTAAGCATTTCGGGCACCTACTACGAGGCCCACTTTTACGGGGTGAACGAAAACGGTTTTCTTGACTTCGATGCGGTGAGGACGCTGGCGCGCACCGTTCGCCCGCGCTTGATTATTGCGGGGGCAAGCGCCTACCCCCGGATTATCGATTTTGCCTCTTTTGCAGCAATTGCGAGAGAGGTCGGGGCCTACCTCATGGTAGACATGGCCCACATTGCCGGGCTGGTGGCAGCGGGCCTTCACCCCAACCCGGTTCCTCACGCCGAATTTGTAACTTCAACCACCCACAAAACCCTGAGGGGGCCGCGCGGGGGGCTGATCTTATGCCAGGCCCGCTATGCTGCCGAAATCGACAAGGCGGTTTTCCCCGGGACCCAGGGGGGCCCCCTGATGCACGTCATCGCGGCAAAGGCCGTTTGCCTGAAGCAGGCGCAGACCGAGGATTTCCGGGAATACCAGTGCCAGGTGGTGGCGAACGCCCGCGCCCTCGCCGGGTTTCTGAAAGAATACGGTTTCAACCTCGTTTCCGGAGGGACCGACACCCACCTGATCCTGGTTGACCTTCGCAACAAAAATTTGACCGGAAAAGAAGCGGAAGCAATGCTGGATGAGGTGGGGATTACGGTCAACAAGAACACGATTCCTTTTGATCCCCAGAGCCCCCAGGTTACGAGCGGAATCCGGATTGGAACTCCTGCCGTCACAACGCGGGGGATGAAGGAAAAGGAAATGGAGCAGATTGCGACGGCGATTCACTATGTGATCTCCTATCCGGGTGAAGAAGCGAAGCGGGAGGCGGCGCGCCGGATCGTCCGCTCCCTTTGCTCCAGTTTTCCCCTTTATTCTGAATAGGGGAGGGAGCTGTTTGGGTCGGCCCAGCTGGCACGAATACTTCATGGAAATCACGCGGGTGGTTGCCCGGCGTTCCACCTGCGTGCGGCGGCAGGTGGGTGCGATTATTGTGAAAGAGCGGCGCATTCTTTGCACCGGATACAACGGGGCCCCGGCGGGCCTGCCCCACTGCACTGATGTGGGCTGCCTGCGGGAGAAGCTCCACGTTCCTTCGGGAGAGCGCCATGAACTGTGCCGCGGCCTGCATGCGGAGCAGAACGCCATTATCCAGGCGGCACTGCACGGGATCAGCATTAAGGGGGGAACCTTTTATATCACGCACCAGCCCTGTATCCTGTGTGCAAAGATGATCTGCAATGCAGGGATCAGGGAGGTCTTTTTCGAAGGGGATTACCCCGACCGGCTTGCCCTGAACATTTTTGCCGAGGCGGGGGTCCGCCTTGTCTGTTTCGGACAGCAACGCAAGGGAGAGGAGGACCAGATTGGACCTGAAGATGAAAACGATCGCGCTCCCGCGCCTGAATAATCTTTCTCCCACTCTTGAATCAACAGCTCTCAAGTTGATGGAGGAGGCCGGGGAGCTTGCCCAGGCGATCGGAAAGTTCCGGGGGTTGAGCGGGGAGCGCGCAACCCTGGATGAGGAGCGGGTGGTTAACCTGATCCTGCGCGAACTGCTGGATGTGGCGCAGACGGCAGTCTCCCTGCTCTTTGTGCTGGAGGAAAAGTATGGGGCGGACATCGGGGCGGCCCTGGAACGCCATGTCAGGAAACTGATTGAAAAGGACTATCTTAGGCTGGAGTGGGAAACAGAGAAAAGTGACACGGGGAAAGAAAGTTAAGGTATTAAGCATTTTCGGAACGCGCCCCGAGGCAATTAAAATGGCGCCTGTCGTCAGGGAGCTGCAGTGCCATGCAGTTGTTGAGAGCCGGGTCGTGGTGACGGCGCAGCACCGGGAAATGCTGGATCAGGTCCTGCACACCTTCAACCTGCAGCCCGACCACGACCTGGCCCTGATGCGCCCGGGTCAGGATCTGTTTGATATCACCGGGGCCGCCCTGCAGGGGCTCCAGAGGGTTCTCGCGCAGGAGCGGCCTGATTTTGTCCTCGTTCAGGGGGATACCACAACCACCTTTGCCGGGGCGCTGGCAGCCTTTTATTATCAGATTCCGGTGGGTCATGTGGAGGCAGGGCTCCGGACGTACGAGAAATACGCTCCCTTTCCCGAGGAGGTCAACCGCGTCTTAACCTCTCACCTGGCGGATCTTCACTTTGCCCCTACGGAAACCGCCAGGAGGTCTTTGCTTAAAGAAGGTATCTCCGAAAGAAAGATTTTTGTAACCGGAAACCCGGTTATTGATGCCCTTCATCTCGCCCTGGCCCGGCCGTACCGGCTTGAGCCGGACCTGGCGCGCCCTTTTGAAGAAAACCGGCGTGTCATTCTCTTAACCACCCACCGCCGGGAAAACCTGGGGGAACCCCTGCGCGAGGTTTACCTGGCCCTGCGGGAGATTCTCCGCCGCTTCCCGGATCTCGGCATCATCTTTCCCGTGCATAAAAACCCGGGAGTGCGCCAGGAGGTCAACCGGGTGCTCGCGGGGGCAGAGAGGATTTACTTTACAGAGCCGCTTGATTACCTCCCCTTTGTTCACGTGATGAAGAGGGCGCACCTCGTTCTCACCGATTCGGGGGGGGTTCAGGAGGAGGCCCCCGCCCTTGGCAAGCCGGTGCTCGTCCTGCGAGAGGTGACAGAACGGCCCGAGGCGGTCGCCGCGGGGACCGCCAGGCTTGTGGGAACGGACCGCGCCCGGGTGGAGCAGGAGGTGGCGCGCCTGCTTGAAGATGAAGGAGCTTACAGGGAAATGGCGAACGCTGTCAACCCCTACGGGGATGGGCGGGCTGCCCGGCGCATCGTCCAGGCTCTCCTCTCGTATTTTGATCTGGCTGCTCCGCCGGCCGATTTTAAACCTGAACCTCGAAGATTTTTTTGAAGCAAGGAAGGAATTTGAGTTGTTAAGGCGAATAACAATGTGAACCTTCGTTTTGCTAAAAGGGTGGAGCGTCTTTGGTTAAGAAAAGGGGTACAGGTGCCTCGGTATGGCGTGCTCTGGGGTTGATGACCAATATCGGGATTACGATGGCGGCATCTGTTTTTATCGGGTATTATATGGGGCACTACCTGGACAAATTATTACAAAATTGGATTCATTATACAAATCCCTGGCTTACCATGATTTTTTCCCTTTTTGGGGTTGCAGCAGGTTTCCGCGGCGTATTCCGGCTGATCAACCAATCACTCCGAGAAGGGGGCAAGGAGTGATGAACCGCGGTGCTCCTGAAATCATTTTTAATCGGCTTTTTGTGGGGGTCGTGCGTCAGTGTTTTCAACCATTACTATTTGAAGAGAGTGATTAAAAAAAACGAGGGCCAGCCGCCGGATAAGGGGATGCTGGCGATCATCAACTGCTATATTGTCCGCTATTTTATTAATATCGCCGCGCTCTTTGCGGTTTACCGGAACATGTGGATGCTTGCAGGGACCGCGGCGGGGCTCACGGTCATGATGCACATATCTATCCTGCGGTACCTGAAGAGCCGGAAAACTTCCAGAGCCCCGAAAAAGTAGTTTTTCGGTTTTGTCCTGTCGGGGGTTGCAGAAAACAGGCGGATCTGGTAACCTGACATCAGGCCTGATTCCCGGGCCTTGCCCGGTCTTCATAAATGAAAAAGACGGAGAAAGGGGTCAAAAATGCACGGGAGTCACGGGAGCGATATTCTGTTCTCTATCTTTGGTTTACCCGTTACGAGCTATGTCACAACGATGTGGGCGATTATGGGAGTGCTTTTAATCATCTGCCTCTTTGTCACGAGGCGCCTGAACATGGTGCCGGGCCGGCTTCAAAACCTGGTCGAGTTCACCGTGGAAGCCTTGCTCAACTTTTTCGGCGGCATTTTGGGGCCAGAAAAGGCGCGCCGGTACTTCCCTCTGCTGGCCACCCTTTTCCTCTTTATTCTCTTTTCCAACTGGTCGGGCGTTTTGCCCGGGGCCGGCCACGTCAAGGGTTTCAGGCCGCCTACAAGCACCTGGAGTGTTACGGCAGGGCTTGCCATTGTGGTGTTTTTTTCGGTCCAGATCGCCGGCGTCCGGGAAAAGGGTTTAAAATACCTGAAGCACTTCATCGAGCCAATTCCCGTTTTTCTCCCGATGACCATCATTGAGGAATTTGTCAAGCCGTTATCCCTTTCCCTCCGTCTTTATGGTAATATTTTTGGAGAGGAAACCGTGGTCGCGGTTTTGTTCAGCCTTGCGCCTTATTTTTCACCAATTCCCATGCAGATGCTGGGCCTCCTCTTTGGCTTTATTCAGGCTCTGGTCTTTACAACCCTCACCGCAATTTACATTGCCAATGCCACCGCTGAGGCCCACTGAAGATAAAAGTTCCCATAATCTGGAAGTCCCGGAAGGCAAAAAAGCACCGGTTCCGAAAACCGGGCTGAATCGAACGGGATGTGAGAGCTGGGAACTAAAAGTTTTTTCTGGAGAGAAAGGAGGGAGGAAATCGTGACTTCCGCCATTATCGCGTTGGCAGTAGCGCTTGTGATGGGGATTGCTACAATCGGTCCTGCCCTGGCGCAAGGTACTGCGGCAGGGAAAGCAATGGAGGGAATTGCCCGCCAGCCGGAGGTTACCGGGGAGCTCCGGACAACGCTCATTATTGCGATGGCTTTTATGGAAGCCTTGACCATCTACGGTTTGTTGATTGCCTTTATGCTGCTCGGGAAAATGGGTTAGATTTCAGGTCGGAGGGATGCCCGGGGGCGTGGCTCAAACGCCCCTCGGGTTAACGGCCTACTCACGCGAGACGGAGGGGACCGAAAAGTGGAAATAGAATGGCACACCTTTGTCTGGGCAATCATCAACTTTCTGGTGATTCTCGCAATTTTGTATCTTTTATTTTATAAACCTGTCCTCCGGTTTCTCGATCACCGCCGGGCCGAAATTGCGCGCAATATTCAGGAGGCGGAACAGGCCCGGAGTGAAGCAGCAGCCTTATTAACCGAGTACCGCGAAAAACTGGCGGGAGCCGAGCAGGAGGCGCAGGAGATTGTGGCGCGCGCCGTAAAAGCCGGCGAAGAGGCGCGGGCAAGCCTCCTTGAGCAGGGCCGCGATGAGGCAGCGGCGCTGCTGGAAAAGGCACGCGCCGAAATCCAGCGGGAGCGGGACGAGGCAGTGCAGGCCCTCCGCCAGGAGGTTGCCGCCCTTGCCGTGATGGCCGCGGGAAAAATCCTCGGGCGTACGGTGACCAGGGAGGACCACACGCGCCTGGTGGAGCAGTTTCTCGATGAGGTGGGGGAATTGCATTGATTCAGCAGGCGCTCGCGCGGCGGTATGCCGATGCCTTGTTTCACGTGGCGCGGGAACACGGGAGGCTCGATGAGGTGGCAGCCGACCTCCGGCTTCTGGTCGGGTTTCTCAGGCAGGAGCCGGACCTCAAGGAGCTGCTGGGGCACCAGCGGATTTCGATCCGGCGCAAGAAAGAGATCGTCCGGGAACTCTGGGAGAACCGCGTCTCGCGCCTGGTTTTGGGTTTTCTCGAACTCCTCATCGACAAGCGCCGGGAGCGTTACCTGGAGGCCATTTCCGAGGCTTATTTTGCCCTTCTGAGGGCCGAGCGGAATATTGCCGTTGCCGAGGTAAAGACCGCCTTTCCCCTCGACCCGGAGCTGGAAGCCAGGCTTTGCCTTGCCCTGGAGAGAATTACCGGGAAAAAGATCGAACTCCGGGTAGATACCCGGCCCGAACTGATCGGCGGCTTGGTTGTGAAGGTGGGCGACCGGGTTTTCGACGGGAGCGTCACCAAACGCCTGGAGCTGTTGGGTGCGCGCCTCGCGCAAAAGTCTTTAGGAAAGCTAGAGGTGGGATAGAGTGAGCATTCGTGCCGAAGAGATCAGCTCCCTCATCAGAACGCAAATTGAACGCTACCAGACGGAGATCGAAGTAGCAGATGTGGGAACGGTGATTCAGGTTGGGGATGGAATCGCCCGCGTCTACGGTCTGGAAAATGCCATGGCGGGGGAACTGCTTCTTTTTCCGGGGGATATCTACGGGATGGTCCTCAACCTGGAGGAGGATAACATCGGGGTTGTTTTGCTGGGGCCTTATGCCCATATCAAAGAGGGGGATGTTGTAAGAAGCACGGGAAGGATTGTGGAGGTCCCGGTGGGGCCCGCTCTCATCGGGAGGGTTGTGAATTCCTTAGGGCAGCCCCTGGATGGGAAAGGGCCGATCGAGACCGACCGCTTCCGTCCTGTGGAATCCCCGGCTCCCAACGTCGTCCGGCGCCAGCCGGTCAAGCAGCCCCTGCAAACCGGTTTGAAGGCCATTGACTCCATGATTCCCATCGGGCGGGGACAGCGGGAGCTGATTATCGGGGACCGCCAGACGGGAAAAACCGCCCTCGTGGTGGATACGATCATCAACCAGAAGGACCAGGACGTGATCTGCGTTTACGTGGCCATCGGGCAGAAGGCTTCCACTGTGGCCGGGGTAATTCAAAAGTTTGAAGAAACAGGAGCAATGGACTACACCATTGTGGTTTCCGCAACCGCCAGCGATCCGGCTCCCCTCCTCTACCTCGCGCCTTATGCCGGGTGCGCGATGGGCGAAGAGTTCATGTACAACCACGGCAAGGATGTCCTGGTTGTCTACGATGACCTCTCCAAGCACGCGGTGGCCTACCGGGAGCTTTCCCTCCTCCTGCGGCGCCCGCCGGGAAGGGAGGCCTACCCGGGCGATGTCTTTTACCTTCACTCCCGCCTGCTGGAAAGGGCGGCAAAGCTCAGCGACGAAATGGGCGGGGGCTCTCTCACTGCCCTGCCGATCATTGAGACCCAGGCGGGGGACGTTTCCGCCTACATTCCGACTAATGTCATTTCGATTACAGATGGGCAGATCTACCTGGAGTCCGACCTCTTCTACGCAGGGATCCGGCCCGCGATCAACGTGGGAATTTCCGTTTCCCGGGTCGGGGGGGCTGCCCAGATCCGGGCGATGCGCCAGGTTGCCGGAAGGCTTCGCCTGGACCTTGCCCAGTACCGGGAACTGGCCGCCTTTGCCCAGTTCGGTTCCGACCTGGATAAGGCTACGCTGGCTCGCCTGGCGCGCGGAGAAAGAATGACCGAGCTTCTGAAGCAGGGGCAGTACCAGCCGATGCCCGTCGAGGAGCAGATCGCGGTGATTTATACAGGGGTCAACGGTTTTCTTGATGATCTTCCTGTAGAGTCGATCCGGGAGTTCGAGCGGGAATTCCTCCGGTTCCTGAGGAGCAGCTACCCCGGGATCCTGGCGGAAATTAGAGAGAAAAAGGCGCTTTCAGATGAGCTGATGGACCAGATGAACAGAGCGATCAGGGAGTTCAAGGGAGAATTTGGCGCCGCCTTTGCAATCCAGAAGTCTGCCTGAGAAATTTCAAGGTGGTGACAGTACTCCATGCCGGAGCACATGCGGGACATCAAACGGCGCATCCGGAGCATTAAAAACACCCAGCAGATTACAAAGGCAATGGAAATGGTTGCCGCGGCGCGCCTGCGCCGCGCCCAGGATAAAGTTGCAGCAGCCCGGCCCTATGCGCGGGAGATCCGGGAAATGATCAGGCGGGTGGTATGCACCCTGGAGGAGGTAACCCACCCACTTCTTGTGCCCCGGGAGCGCCGGTGCGTCGGCTACGTTGTTTTCACCTCGGACCGGGGGCTTTGCGGCGCCTTCAACGCCCACGTCATCCGCAGGACGCAGGTGCAGCTCGCGGAGGAAGGGGAAAAGGGGCTGATTGTTGTAGGGCGCAAGGGTCGGGATTATTTCCGGCGCCGGGGCTTCACTTTTCTGGCGGAATTCCTCGCCCTTGGGGATGACCCTACCCTTGCCCAGGCGCAGGGGATTGCCCGCACTTTAATCAGCCTTTACGAAGGAAATATTCTGGATGAGATCAACCTCATTTATACCGAGTTTATTTCTGTCGGGCGGCAGCGGCCTGTGGTTGCGAGGCTCTTGCCCGTGGAACCCTTCACCTTCGAAGAAGGGGAGCGGGAGCAAATGCGGGATTACCTTTTTGAGCCGGACCCGGAGGCTGTGCTGGAGATGCTTTTGCCCCGTTTCATTGAAAGCCAGCTTTACCTTGCCCTGCTGGAGGCGAAGGCAAGCGAGCACGCGGCGCGGATGCTGGCGATGGGCAACGCCACAGAAAACGCAGGGGAAATGATCCGGCAGTTGACCCTTTCGTTTAATAAAGCCCGGCAGGCAGCAATTACGAAGGAGATCGCTGAAATTGTCGGCGGCGCGGAAGCACTGAAAGGATAAGGAGGTTTGATGAGGTGAATGGGGAGAACTACGGCCGTGTGGTTCAGGTAATCGGACCTGTAGTTGATATTGAATTTCCTCCCGGCCAGCTTCCTGATCTTTTTAACGCCCTGAAAATTACCAGCGAGGACCAGGATAAGGAGATCAGGGCAACCCTGAAGCAGGAGATCAATCTCACCCTGGAGGCGATGCAGCACCTGGGCAACAATACGGTCAGGTGTGTTGCGATGTCTTCGACGGACGGGCTGCGGCGGGGGATGCGCGCCCTCGACACGGGGGCCCCCATTAAGGTTCCGGTGGGAAGGGAGACCCTGGGGAGGATCTTCAACGTCCTGGGCGAGCCGATTGACGAGTTGGGTCCTGTTGAAGCCAAACAGTACTACCCGATCCACCGCCCTGCCCCATCGGTGGTGGAGCAGCGCCCGGCGCGGGAGATGCTGGAAACGGGGATCAAGGTGATCGACCTCCTCGCCCCCTTTGCGAAAGGAGGAAAGATCGGGCTTTTCGGCGGCGCCGGGGTAGGGAAGACTGTTATCATCATGGAGCTGATCCGGAACATCGCGTACGAGCACGGAGGCTTTTCCGTGTTTTCCGGGGTCGGGGAAAGAACCCGGGAGGGCAACGACCTCTGGCTGGAAATGAAGGAGTCCGGGGTTATCGAGAAGTGCGCCCTGGTTTTCGGCCAGATGAACGAGCCGCCGGGAGCGCGGCTCAGGGTGGGTTTGACGGGGCTGACGATGGCGGAATTTTTCCGGGATGAGGAAGGCCAGGACGTGCTCCTTTTCATTGACAATATTTTCCGTTTCACCCAGGCAGGTTCCGAAGTATCCGCCCTGCTCGGACGGATGCCTTCTGCGGTGGGATACCAGCCTACCCTGGCGACGGATATGGGCTTGTTGCAGGAGCGGATTACCTCCACGCGGAAGGGATCGATCACCTCCGTCCAGGCGATTTACGTTCCTGCAGACGACCTGACAGACCCTGCGCCGGCCACAACATTCGCCCATCTCGACGGGACCGTCGTTCTCTCCCGCCAGATCGCCGAACTCGGTCTCTACCCCGCCGTTGATCCGCTCGATTCCACCTCGCGGATTTTAGACCCGGCAGTGGTCGGGGAAGAGCATTACAATGTGGCGCGGGGTGTCCAGAAGGTGCTCCAGCGGTACAAGGACCTCCAGGATATCATTGCGATTCTGGGGATGGATGAGCTGTCGGAGGAAGACAAGGTTATTGTGGCCCGGGCGAGGAAGATCCAGCGCTTTTTGTCCCAGCCCTTCTTTGTGGCGGAGGCCTTCACCGGCCGGCCTGGTGTCTACGTGCCGATTAAGGAGACCGTCCGGGGCTTTAAGGAAATTCTCGAGGGCCGGCATGACGAGGTGCCCGAGCAGTGCTTCTACATGGCAAGCACCATCGATGAGGTCGTAGCCCGCGCCCGGGAACTGGAGGCTGTCGGCTGAGGTGGCAGAACGGGCGAAGAAGGGAAAAACCTTTAAACTGGAGATCATCACCCCCGAGCGCCTTGTTGTGGAAGAAGAGGTAGAGGCTGTCGTGATTCCGGCAGCCCAGGGTTTCCTGGGGATTTTGCGGAACCACGCCCCTTTTCTTGGAGGCCTGGAAATCGGTGTGATCAAATACCGCCGCGAGGGAAAATTCCACTGGGTTGCCTGCAGCACGGGGGTCTTTGAAGTAAAGGAAAACACCCTGCGGATTCTTGCCGACACCGCCGAGCGGGGAGAGGATATCAATGTGCTCCGGGCGCAGCAGGCGCGGGACAGGGCGCTCAGGCGCCTGCGCGAGAAAGAGACGGATTTAGACTACGTCCGCGCCGAACTGGCGCTCCGGCGCGCCCTGGCACGCTTGAAGGCCGCCGCATACGAGGCGAAGGATCCACTGTAATTACTGTAGTTTCTTCCCCTTTGAGAACCTGGTTTACGCCAGGTTTTTTTATTTTGGGAATAAAGCCCGAGGGGGTGGGCAAAAATATTAGGAAGAAAATGGCATCAGGGGGGAGGGCAGTTGAAGCAGGGAGCGGCGCAAAAGGGATTGCTTTTTGTTGTGATCCTGGGTGTTTTGTTGACCTTTTTCCTGCCGGGGGAAGGCCGGGGGAGCAGGGAAAAACCCTGTCTTCCTGAGCTTGCCGCTCTGCTGGAGCGGAAAGGGGTCGAAATTGACGGTTTCGATCTGGAAGGCTGGGCTGTGGCCAGGAAAAGGGGCGAAGCGGAGGAGATCTGGAAAGAGCTGAATCTCCCGGGTGCTCTGGGGATCTCGGGGGGGAGCCTCAGTCCGGTGCATACTCTGCAGGGTGAGGGGATGCGCTTTCGGGCGCGTCTTGCTGGGGGCGCCGATGTTTGCATTACCCTGCAGAAGCTGAGCAAGGCCGGCCCGCATGATCTGGTTTATGTAATGCTGAAGGCGCACGTGCCGCCTGGCGGGCAGGGTTCCCTGCTCTGGGAGAAAAGGTTCAGAAGGGCCCTTGCCTCTCTCGGTCTTGGGAGCGAGCACGGGCTGTACCTTACCGTGAAGGGGAGGCTCCCCTGCAGGCTTGAGCCTGGAGCCCGGCTGGTGTGGGGAGAAGGGGTGCTTCGCGATCTGGGGGGGAGCGTTACCGGTTCCCTGGAGACCGAAAAGTACCTGAGCCTCGTGGGCTATACCCCGTTTTTTTCGGATGCGGTGCGGGCTGGCAGGAAAAAGGTAAACATCAATGTTGCGCTTGCCTCTCCTCCCGGTTCTGGTGCGACCTTTGTTTATCTGGGAACTCCATTAATATCCAGTGAGTATTAGGGAGCTTCGGGCAGGATTCCTGCCTGAAACGGCGAATTACTCAAATTATGATGAAATTTTGGGTTCAGGAGGTGGATCCTGCTTTAAATCGGGATTTTTGCAGTTTACGAAGCAGGAGAAATTTTGGAGGATATGCTCTTGATCGAAGGTGGCACCAGTCTGGCCGGAGATGTAGAGATCAGCGGCTCTAAAAACGCCAGTTTGCCGATTCTTGCTGCCTCTCTCCTCACCCCGGAGCGGTGTGTAATTTGTGGGGTGCCGCGTTTGACCGATACCAGGATTATGATCCAGATGCTGGAGGAGCTTGGGGCCCAGGTGTCGATGCAAGGGTGCCAGGTTGCGGTTCAGGCCCGGGAGCTGCAGGTTACAGATGGGCTTCACCAGCACGCAAGAAAAATGCGGGCCTCTTTTTTGCTGATGGGGCCCCTGCTCGCCCGGTGCGGGAGGGCGCGTTTGACCCTCCCGGGGGGGTGCGCCATCGGAAAGCGCCCTGTTGATTTGCACCTGAAGGGGCTGGCCGCTTTAGGAGCGGAAATTACAGTTGAAAAAGGGTATGTCACGGCAACCGCCGAACGCCTGACGGGAAATGAGATTTGCCTTGAGTTTCCCAGCGTTGGCGCCACAGAAAACATCATGATGGCTGCTGCCTGCGCCCGGGGTACCACGACCCTGCTCAATGCCGCCGCGGAGCCGGAGATTGAGGACCTGGCGCGCTTCTTGAATAAAATGGGGGCAAAGGTTGCGGGGGCGGGAACGCGGGTGGTACGAATTGAGGGAAAACCCTCTTTGCAGGGGGCAGTCCACACGGTGATTCCCGACCGCATTGAGGCAGGAACCTACATGGTTGCGGCAGCGGCAACAGGGGGGCAGGTGCGCCTTCTCAAAGCAAACCCGGCGCACCTCCGCTCCGTCATTCAGAAGCTCCGGAAAGCCGGGGCGGCGGTAGAAGTGGGGGATGGCGAGCTCTTTGTGGCCGCTCCCCCCAAGCTTACCGCCTTGCGGATCCGGACCTCTCCGTACCCCGGTTTTCCCACGGACCTGCAGCCGCAGTTTGCCGCCCTCCTGACGACGGCGGCCGGCACCAGCAGGATTGTGGAAACTGTTTTTGAGGAGCGCTTTCTCTATGCAAAAGAGCTGCGCCGGATGGGGGCCTTAATTGAAGTTTCCGGTGCGACAGCCCTGATCCGGGGGGTCAAGTGCCTCCACCCGGCGCGGGTGGAGGTGCCGGACCTCCGGGCGGGGGCGGCGCTGGTGATCGCCGCCCTGAAAACATGGGGGAAAACCGAGATCAGCTGTGTTCACCACCTGGACCGGGGCTACGAAGATTTTGAGGAGAAGCTGCGGCGCCTGGGAGCCCGCATCCGGCGGCTCACGGAGCAGGCCGCCAGCCTCTAACGAACCGCTTGCTCCCGCTTTTGGCTGGACGGTCCAGTAATCTTCCTCCCTTGCGATCCCGTGCGGGCATTGCCGGCCTTCGGCGGCACTCCGGAGGCCTGTGCGCGAGCCGCACTTTTTTATTCCGGTCTAACATGCCATCTTTTTTCATAAATAGGGTAACAGGGAAATGTCCGCCTTCGGGGAGGTTTTGTTTTATTTTGGGTTGCAGGCGCTTGGGCTTTGCCGTCCTTATGCTCGCCTTGATTTTGGTTGGGCTTCCCGCACTGCTGGCGCGGGGTTGCAGCCGGGAAAAGCTCCCGTCAGGCACCGGGCCACGGGGGCCTGAGATCCGGCTGCAAATCGAGCCGGACCTGGTGGTTTCCCTCCCGCTTGAGGAATACCTCATTGGTGTTGTTGCTGCAGAAATGCCGGCCTCTTTTCACCCGGAAGCCTTGAAGGCTCAGGCTGTTGCTGCGCGAACCTACGCCCTGCACCGCCTCACCTCCGGGAGCCGTGATGAAAAACACCCCGGCGCCCACCTCTGCGCGGATCCCGGCCACTGCCAGGCCTGGATTCCCCGCGCCGAAATGCGCAGGAGGTGGGGCCTGGTGCGCTTTCACTTTTACTACGGGCGGATCGCGGATGCGGTCAGGGCCACAACCGGGGAGGTGCTGGTTTATCAGGATCGGTTGATCGACCCGGTTTACCATGCAAGCTGCGGCGGGAAGGGGACGGAAGACGCGGTTGAAGTCTGGGGCCGCGAGGTCCCTTATTTGAAAGGAGTTCCCTGCACCTGGGACCCCCCCCACCGGATGCAGCCGGTTCTTGCGAGCTTATCTCTTCAGGATTTTTTTGCCCGCCTGGGGTTGAACGAAAGCGCCGTTCCTGCGGGGCAGGGTTTGGGGGGGCCGGTCCAGGTTCTGGAACGGACCCGGAGCGGCCGGGTCAAGAAGGTAAGGGTGGGGACCCGGGTCTTCAGAGGGGTTGATTTCAGGGAAAGTTTGGGATTGCGGTCAACCGATTTCACCGTCAGGGCGACCGGAAACCAGGTAATTTTTTCCACGCGCGGGTATGGCCACGCCGTAGGCCTGTGCCAGTACGGTGCTCAGGGCCTTGCCCTGCAGGGGCGGACATACCGGCAGATTCTGACCTACTACTACCGGGGCGTCCAGCTGAAAGTTTCTGACCGCAATTCTGCTTCCGGCAAAGGCCGGCGGTAAGTCAGCGGTGTTTTTATTTTTTGGAGCCCCGGTTTTTGAGGTCGCAGGCTGCCGGAATCCCGCCCAGGGACCAGGCCTCCCGCACCGCCCGGATGATGGCATGAGCCATGCACTCCGCAGCCAGGATCCCCACCTGGTCCGGGTTTGCCTGCACCTCACCCCGCGCCAGGACAAAAACGGCGTCACCGTCGTATCCGGTGTGGGCCGGGCTGATGGTGCGCGCCAGTCCCAGGTGGCTGAGGGCGGCGACCCGGTTGACCTGCTCCTTGTTGAGCGCAGCATTTGTTGCTACAACGCCCAGGACCGTGCTCGTTCCGGGAAAGATCCGGCCCACCTCTCCCTTTGCCATTAACTGCTTCGTGTTCAGGAAGACGCCGCGCTCCGGGTGGCGCAGTCCTGCGTAAATTTCTCCCGTAACGGGGTGTACGACATCTCCCAGGGCGTTGACGACTGCAACCGCTCCCACGATTAAGTCTCCCTGCCGCTGGGACCAGGACCCCAGACCCCCTTTCGTGGCAAAGGAGGGCCCCAGGAGATTGCCCACCGTAGCGCCGGTTCCCGCTCCGATGCATCCTTCGGAGATTTTTCCCCTGGCCGCGGCGAGACAGGCGGCGTATCCCATTTCCCGGTCGGGGCGGACATCTTTCCTGCCGATGTGCAGGTCGAAAATGATTGCTGCCGGGACAATGGGGACCCGGGCGATCCCCGTATCGTACCCGCAACCCCTCTCCTCCAGGTACCGGACGACGCCGCAGGCAGCGTCGAGGCCAAAAGCGCTGCCCCCTGCAAGAACAATGCCGTGCACCAATTCCACCCGGCACCCCGGGCGCAGCAAATCTGTTTCTCTGGTGCCCGGGGCAGCACCCCTCACCGCGACACCCCCTGTTCCCCCTTCGGGGCAGAGCACCACGGTGCAGCCTGTCAGTGCTTCATAATCCGAGGCATGGCCGAGGAGTATCCCGGGCACATCGGTGATGTTTCGAAACAGTCCGCCGGAGCTTTCCGGCATCAAACCACCTCCCGGCGCGGTGTTTTCTTACTCTTTCTCGCAATTTCTTTTAAGTCCTCCTGTTGGAGCATCAAGCCCATTAAAAAATCAAGGGGAGCTTAACTCCCCTTGATTTTGATTGAGGACACTTAAAACGACGTTCCTGTTAAATAAAACGACCGGCGGCACCGCCGCCCTGCGCGCCCATTTGTTGCTGGGCTTTTGACCTCGCCTCGGAGATCATCTTGGGATCGGCAGCAGCAGGCTTGTACCAGCCCTTCTGATTCATAAAGTTAAAAACCTTCTGGGCGCCGTCTTGCTCCTGCCGGTGAATTTCCATGAAATCTTTCCGGAGGTCAGAGTTGGCCGACTCGTAGATGGCGGTGTTGTAGTTGCCCATCAGGAACTTCTGGCTTGATAAGAGATCCTCTGCACAGATCTGGTCGCTTATTCTATGCTCAGGCATTTTTATCCTCCTTTCTGGTGGTTGAAGTGCTGCTTTGGCCTGCACCGCTCCTTTTTTCCTGCCGTCTTAGAGCGTTGCCGCCTCGTTCAGGTGTCTCATCAGGGTGTCCAGGTGGCGCTGGTGCATATCGCGCAGGTTCTGACACAGACTCTTGATTTCTGGATCAGTTGCCTGATTGGCATAAAAACCGAATTTCTGAATCATGAGTTGCTCCTGGCGCAGGCTGTCTTCAATTAAACCTAGCTCTTTCGAAGTAAGTTTGGCCAACATCCTCACCTCCTTTTGGAGCTTTTCAACTGTAGTATGCACGCATCGATTTCAGATTATGCAAAATTAACTCGTCTTCTCCGGCCTGTCCCGTTAGTCTTTTTCCCTTCCCGGTTCATATAAATGTACTAAACTCGGAACCAGGGGAGGATCAGAATGCAAGAGTACATCCGCCGCCGGGTCCTGGAGGTAAGCCACTACATCCTGGAATCAGCAGCTACTGTGCGCCAGACTGCCCAGGTTTTCGGTGTCAGCAAGAGCACAATTCATAAAGATGTGACAGAACGGCTTCCCAAGATCAACCCCCAGCTGGCGCTTCAGGTGAGAAATATTCTGGAGCTCAACAAGGCCGAGCGCCACATCAGGGGGGGAGAGGCGACCCGCAAAAAGTACCGGGGCGACTGAAGGTTTGAAAAGGCGGAAGTTGATAAAGAAAATTTTGAAGATAATGACAGGATTTCGGAAAAAAATGTCGAAGAAAACGGAGAACCTTGTTTTCTCTTTCGAAATGAGAAGGACAGGCACTGTTATTTGAGGAAAGGACTGGGCGGAAGGATGTTCTGGGTGGATGATATCGGGGTTGATCTGGGCACGGCAAGTGTACTCGTTTACGTGAAAGGAAAGGGAATCGTTTTAAATGAGCCTTCGGTTGTGGCGATCGATAAAAATACAGGAAAGATGATCGCGGTCGGTGAAGAGGCCCGCCAGATGCTGGGCCGTACGCCCGGAAACATCGTGGCCATGAGGCCGCTCCGGGACGGCGTCATCGCCGACTACGATGTTACGGAGCGGATGCTGCGGTACTTCATTCAAAAAGCGGTGGGGCGTCGCCTTTTTTTCCGCCCCCGCGTGATGGTCTGCATCCCCTCCGGAGTCACGAGCGTGGAGGAGCGGGCCGTAAGGCAGGCGGCGCTTCAGGCCGGGGCGCGCCAGGCTTACCTGATTGAGGAGCCGTTGGCCGCCGCGCTCGGGGCAGGGATTACCATTTCCGAGGCGAGCGGAAACATGGTTGTGGATGTCGGGGGCGGGACGACCGATGTCGCGGTTCTCTCCCTGGGAGGAATTGTTTGCAGCAAATCCCTCCGGGTCGGGGGGGACAAGTTTGATGAGGCGATAATCAGGTACATCCGCAAAGAGTACAACCTGATGATCGGAGAGCGCACCGCCGAAGAGTTTAAGATTCAAATCGGGACTGCTTACCCCCGGGCGAAGGAGCCGGGCGAAGGAATGGAAATCCGGGGCCGCGACCTTGTTTCGGGGCTTCCGAAGACGATCCGGGTAACGGCGGAGGAGAGCTACCTGGCCCTCCAGGAGCCGGTTGAGCAGGTGGTGAGCGCGGTGAAGGAAGTGCTGGAGCGGACGCCTCCGGAACTGGCTGCCGATATCATTAACAAGGGGATCGTTCTCACCGGGGGCGGAAGCCTGCTCCATGGCCTGGACCGCCTGCTCAGCGAAGAGACCGGCCTCCCGGTGCATGTTGCCCGGGATCCCATTTCCTGCGTGGCCCTGGGCACGGGGAAGGCTCTGGGAATGCTGCACATTCTGCAAAACACGCGCAACTCACGGAGGGTAGTGTAAGTGCAGGCCTGAAGGAGCAGCATAAAGGCGGCGGACCGGGTTGCCGCCTTTTTTCTCTTTCGGCTTGGGACTTTTGAAGGAATTTTTTGTTTGCTTTTGCAGGATTTCGTTGAAAAAGGTAGTATTTAGTATCCAGGGAAACTGGCAGTCAAGGGGGTGAGAAAATGGTGCGGGGGCTTTACACTGCAGCAGCAGGGATGATGGCAAAACAGGTTCAGTCCGACGTGATCTCCCATAATCTGGCCAATGCCGGCACGCCGGGGTACCGCCGGGACGAGGTGGCCCTCAGATCCTTTCCTCAGATGCTCCTTGTCCGCTGCCGGGACCGGGTTCGGGGCGAGCTCGGTGCAGGGTTGCAGGCTCCCCCCCGGATTGGGACCCTGGGAACGGGATCTGTCGTAGACGCGGTGGCCACATCTTACCGCCCCGGAATCTGGCAGGAGACGGGAAATCCGCTGGACCTCGCCCTGCGGGGAAATGTCTACTTTGCGGTCCGGGACGCCGGAGGGCAGACTTTTTATACCAGGAACGGGAGTTTTGTGCTTGACGGGACCGGCCGCCTTGTTACAACGGCAAACCTTGCGGTCCTGGGGGAGCGCAACGGGCAGCTGGAGGAAATCTATGTTTCGGACGGAAAGCTTGAGGTGGGCCCAGATGGTTCTTTGCGCGGGGCGGTTAATGCGGCCGGGCAGGAGATCCCCAGGCTGGCGCTGGTTGCGGGGCCGCCCGGGGGCGCAGGGGCAGGCTGGAGAAAGGTCGGCAACTCTCTTTTCCAGGGGGAGCCCCAGCCCGTTGCGGGAGTGGATTACGAGGTAAAGCAGGGGTTTCGGGAAGGCTCCAACGTGAATCCTGTGGAAGAGATGGCCAGCCTGATTGCCGTGATGCGTGCCTATGAAGCGAACCAGAAGGTGGTGCAGGCAATTGACAGCACCCTGGAAAAGGTGGTGAATGAAGTCGGACGCGTGAGATAGGGAGAGGCTGCTTTTTTGGCCCAGCCAGATGAGAGTTCGGGGCGGACTGCTTGACAGGAGCCCCCTCCGGCACCGACCGACCGAGGTGCCCGGGTCGTCTTTTCCTCAAGCCTTTCTTTCCCGAAGGTTCGCCACGAGAAACCTGATGGACGAATTACCTTTCCGGGAAGAGAAATCAGGGGAGAAACTGTTTGAAGAGGTTTTTAGAGGGGGTTGGAGCTTTATGCTGAGGGCGCTTTATACTGCTGCTTCCGGGATGACCGCGCAGCAGTTTAACATCGACACTATTTCCCACAATCTGGCAAATGTCAACACCACTGCTTTTAAGCGTGTCAGGCCTGAATTTCAGGATCTTTTGTATTTAACGATCAGGAGGCCCGTGGCCGTTGAAGGGGGGGCCGCCGGCGCTCCCACAGGCATTGATGTGGGGCTTGGGGTGAGAGCTGCAGGCTCCCACACGATCTTCCAGCAGGGGAGCCTCCAGCCGACCGGAAATCCGCTGGATCTGGCCCTGTCAGGCCCGGGGTTTTTTGTTGTTAAAGGTCCTGGAGATGAAGAATTGTACACCCGTGATGGAAGCTTTAAGCTTGATGGAGAAGGCCGCCTTGTTACCACCGATGGCTATCTTGTTCAGGGTGAGGACGGCGACATCGAAATTCCACCAGAGGCTAAAGAAATAAGTGTATCCGCAGACGGAACAATTACTTACTTGTCTTCAGAGGATTCTAAACCGCAGGAGGTGGATAAACTGTTAATTGTTCAGTTTATAAACCCCGCGGGGCTGGAAAAGTTGGGTCGCAATATTTATAGGGCAACTGCAGCTTCCGGAGAACCTCAAGAGGTGGGTGAAAACGGTTCCCAGAATGTTACGGTGGAGCAGGGCTTCCTGGAGTCGTCAAATGTCCAGGTGGTTGAGGAGATGGTGAGCCTGATCACCGCCCAGCGCGCCTACGAGCTAAACTCGAAGGCGGTTCAGGCGGCGGATGAGATGCTGCAGATCGCTAACAACCTGCGCCGCTAGCTTCTCCCGCGCCGGTTGTTGGGAGTTCGGGCGTTGCGTGCCCTGTGAGGGGTGGGAAATAAATGGCGGTCGGTGCGTTGCACCCTCCAGATTTGCCGCGAAGCGCTGAAGGGAGCGCGGAAGTGCGGCATGGTGCCGGGGAGAAACCGGAAGACGAAAGGCTGAAAAAAGCCTGTCAGGAGCTTGAGGGCATCTTCTGGCATTACCTTTTAAGGGCGATGCGGAAGACAATCCCGCGTGGAGGCTTGCTGGAAAAAAGCTCTGAAAGGGCGATCTACGAAGATCTGCTGGATGAGCAGTACGCCCTGCTCCTGGCCAGACGGGGTTTTTCCGGGATCGGGAAGATTCTTTACGAACAGCTGCGCCGGCCCGGAGGAAAGGAAAGCTAAAGGCTTCCAGATTTCCTGGAATTCAGAACCGGATTGATTCCGGTTCTCTTTTATTTTTGCGTTCCGCTCCTGACGGCTGGAAAGTTATATTCAGGGGTTTAGAGGCATAATATGGAAGGTAAAGGGGCCGGCTTTTGCTTTAAAACAAAGGGGAGAGGAGGGGCGGGAGATGCCGGGAACGAACCAGGAAGTCACCATAACGAACCGGGAAAGGCTGGAAGCGACGGGGGTCCTGCAGGTTGTGAGCTTCGATGCAGGGGAGATTGTCCTCGAAACCCAAATCGGGCTGCTTATCCTGCGGGGGGAAGGGATGCACATCACCCACCTGGATTTGACCGCCGGGGAGCTGATGGTTCAGGGGCTGATCACCTCGCTTGAATACAGCGAGCACCGGGGGAAGAAGCTGAAGGCAAAAGGGAAAAATATTTTAGAGCGCCTCCTCAAATGAACGAAACGGTGGCCCGGGACTTTCTCGTTCTTTTTTTGAATCTGGGTGCCGGGATTGGAATCGGGCTCCTTTTTGATTGCTACCGGGTCCTCCGGTCGGTCCTGCGCCCGGGCTGGTTTTGCACCCAGGTGGCGGATTTTTTCTTCTGGGTCCTCTGCGCCGCCCTGGTCTTCGGGATTCTTTTTTTAGCAACCGGCGGGGAGGTGCGCTTTTACACGCTCCTCATTATTCCGGCAGGCCTGGGAGCTTACCTGAAATATCTCAGCCCCCGGGTCAGGGTGGTTCTTTTTCATTTTTTCCTTCGGTGCGGCAGGCTCCTCCGTTTCTGCCTCCGGGTGCTTGGCCTGGCCCTTCATCTCCTTTTCCTGCCGGCCCGGTTTACCCTCCAGCTGGCGCTCGGTTTCATCAGGCTGTGCTGGCTGCCGGAGCTCTTTTTCCTGCGCCTGGTTCGCCGGAAGATTAAGGAGGCGGTGCGGGCTCTGAAGTTTCGCAGGCCGCCTGCCCCCCCTCCCGAACCCCCCGCCTTGTAATTTTCCAGCCGCCCAAGGAGGATTTTTTATTTTTAAAGAGAATAATTTTGTACAAAATTTATCCACAATATATCCACAAAATGTGGATAAACAGGCGGGGTAGCATGTGCATCTTGAGATTCGCGGCGCCGAAAGGCTCAGCTTTCGGGAAAAGCAGGCGGTTGTTCTCAAAGAATTGGGGTACAGCAATGAGGCAATTGCAAAGCAGATGGGCATCAACGCCACGACGGTTGCCACCCTTCTGAACCGGGCGCGCAGCAAGGGTTATGAGGTTGTGATCATCATTCCTACATCCCTGGGTCTTTTCCGGGAAGAGGATGAAGCGGAGGAAGAAACCACATGAGGCGGCGCAGGAAAAAACTGGATCACAAAGGCCGGAGGTTGCTCTGGAAGCGGCGGTTCTTCTTTTTAATCATGACGGGGTTTCTCTGCGCCCTTTTCCTGCTTCCCCTGCAGCTTAAAATCTGGGGCCTGGAGAGGGAGCTGCTCCGGCTCCGCCGGGAAGAGCAGGCGCTTCTGCAAAAACAGCGGGAGATTCGAGAGAAGCTTGAGTTTTACAGGAGCGACGCCTACATCGAGGAGGCGGCGCGCCGGCATCTCGGGCTGGTGAAGCCGGGCGAGGTCCTGGTTGTTCCTGCAGTTCCCGGGAGGGTCCAGCCCCGCCCCAAAAATTACGGGCAGAACCCTTACGGCGACTGATTCATTAAGGAGCGGTTTTCGGTGCAGGCTGCAGGAAAAGAAAGGTTTGCGGCAATTGATATCGGCACCAACTCCACCCGTTTGCTCATTGCAGAGGTTGAAGGGGGGCGGGTTATCCCCAGGTTTTTTGCTTTGCGGATGACCCGCGTCGGGGAGGGTGTGGCAAGGGGGGAGGGGTTGCGGCCCGAGCCTGTTGCCCGGACCCTGCGCGCCCTTCAGGAGTTCGGGGCCCTGGCCCGCCGGTACGGGGTTTCCTGCATGCGGGTGGTGGCAACCAGCGCCGTGCGGGAGGCCCCCAACGCACCCGGGTTCTTAAAACAGGTCAGAGAGGAAGCGGGATTTGAGGTGGATGTCATCAGCGGGGAAGAAGAGGCTTATCTCAGCTACCTGGGCGCTTGCCGCGCCCTGCCCGGGGTTGCAGAGGGGGTGGTGGTGGAC
Source organism: Bacillota bacterium (assembly GCA_013177945.1). Taxonomy (NCBI): domain Bacteria; kingdom Bacillati; phylum Bacillota; species Bacillota bacterium. Next base: position 33,966 of record JABLXW010000004.1, on the reverse strand, counting down.
ATCGGCGGGGGAAGCACGGAGTTCACTTTCCCGGCACGGCCCGGGGCGCCTGCCTCTGGTTTGCGCTGTGTCAGCGTTCCCCTGGGCGCGGTCAGGCTTACCGAGCGGCCGGCTTTGCTCTCCGAACTCCTTGCCCCGATGAAGGCCGTTTTGGACGAGATCGCGCTCCGGCGGGAGCGAAACCTCATCGGAGTGGGAGGGACGATTACAACCCTTGCAGCCGTGGACCAGGCGCTGGCGACCTACGACCCGGACCGGGTGCACGGCTACCGTCTCACCAGAGATGCGGTAGAGAGAATATTGTTTCACCTCGCGGCGAAGAATAAAGACGAAAGAAAAAACGTGCCCGGCCTCCAGCCGGAGCGGGCTGATATCATTGTGGCCGGGACTACCATTTTATGGGCTATTTTAGGTTATCTCCAGATTCCGGAAATCACCGTCAGCGAAGCTGATCTCCTGCACGGGATCATTCTGGAATTAAGCCAGCCGCGGAAGGGGTCATAGTCTCCGTGTCTCTCGCGCTGCTTCCCCTGTTCTTTGCCCTCATCGCAGGGATCACGATGGCCCTTCAGGGGTCTTTAAATTCCGCCCTGAGCAAGGTCGTCGGCCTTCTGGAGGCCACCTTTATCGTTCACGTTACGGGAACACTGACCCTGATCATTTTACTCTTTCTTTTCCAGCTGGGCAGGGGAGACCTGGGCCGCTGGGCGCAGGCCCCCTGGTACACTTACCTGGGGGGACTGCTAGGAGTCCTGATCATTTACGCCGTTGTAGCCAGCATCCCCAAGCTGGGTGTGGCTGTTGCCACAACCCTGATCATCGTCGGCCAGGTTTCTACTGCTCTTGTGATCGACCACTTCGGCCTCTTTGGCCTGAAGGCGGTTCCCTTTACCTGGTGGAAGGTTCTCGGCCTTGCCCTCCTTGCGACAGGTGCGAAGCTGATGCTGAACTAGATCTCATAGGGCTTAAAGGCACCCTTCCTTACTCATCAATCCGCAGCAAAAGCACCTTCCTTCCCAGTCCCATATATCCCATCACCACCCTCCCGGGTGCAGGCAATCCCAAGGCGGGAAATCATTTTTGCCTCCTCCCCCAACCATCCGGCTTATTTTGTACTTTTTACTGCATAAACGAGGATTTCCAGAAAAAATGTCGAATCAAATTTGAGGTAGATCGATAAATTTTCAGGAGGATTTTACCCCTGCATGTAGAATAAATCTAAGGCAGTCTTTGTTCAGCTCAGGTTCCTTTACCGCACGTTTTTCCCACCGGACGGACAATACATTGCAGCCCCTTTTTTGTGCCCTGCGTTGTTTCATGCTGCCCAGACTCAGGTGAAGGGGAATTGTTTGGAGAACTGGCAGTAGGAGGTGAGAGGGGGGGATTCCAGAAGTAGTGCTCTTTAATTCCCGCCGGGGAATCTCCTTAGAAAATTTGCTTTAAGGGAGAGGAGAGGGGCGGGCTACCGCAGGGACTGCGGGAAGTTACGCCTGCGGGAGAGGTTTCCTCGATGAAGCAGGAAGCTCCTTCTTTGCGAGGAGGAGTAGTTCACATCTAATTTTTGTGGGAGGTGTATTTTGCCAGTGGAAGCATTTGTGCTCCCGAAAGCAGAGTTGGGCGGCTTTGTGGCAAAGCTAAAGGCTGATTACGAAGTCTTCGGCCCCGTTGCAAAGGACACGGAGTTTGTCTTTGGCCCTATTGCTGCTGCGGAAGATTTGCGCCTTGATTACGACACCACAATCCTGCCCCCGAAGAAGTATTTCCACCGGCCGGTTGAGACCCTTTTTAAATTTGACGGGGCGGTGGAGATTGCGGGAGAGGGCGAAAAAGTAGGGAAACAGGTTCTCTTTGGGGTTCATCCCTGCGATGTTAACGCTCTGCTCAGCCTGGATAAGGTTTTTCTGGGGACATATCCCGATCCCTATTACAAGGCCCGCCGCGAAAACACCGTGATCATCGGCTTGAACTGTGTGGCGCCCTGCGAAAACGGCTTCTGCTCTTCCTTCAATACGGGGCCGGCAATGGATGCCGGGTTTGATCTTGCCCTGACGGATATAGGCGACAGGTACGTTGTCGAAGTGGGAAGCGCAGCAGGAAAAGAACTGGCTGCAGGTCTGGCGGCCGCCTCCGCGGACGACCTGATTGCCAGGAATAAGGCGTTGCGGGCCTGCCAGCAGAAGATCACGCGGCGGATCGATGCTGAAAACCTGGGCGAACTCCTCCATCAGAACGTTGAGCATCCCAAGTGGGAAGAACTTAAAGAGGAATGTCTTGCCTGCGGCACCTGCACCACTGTTTGCCCCACCTGCTTCTGCTTCGGGGTTAAGGACTACGTCGACCTCACGCTCAAATCCGGGGAGCGCCCGAGGACCTGGGACTCCTGCATGTTCTACGAGTTCTCCCGGGTTGCGCTTGACCACATCTTTCGTCCCGACCGGGCGGCGCGGATCAAGCAGCGGATTTTCCACAAATTAGCCTACTTCAGCCAGCAGTTTGAAGGATCACCCGGCTGCGTGGGATGTGGGCGCTGCGTTTCCACCTGCATCAAGTCCATCGATCCGGTTGAAATTGTTGCTGCGATCCAGGCCAATCCCAACCCGCCCAAGGAAGTAAAACTCTTCACCCCCGTGATCAAGAAGATCACCCCCGAGAAGAGCCCCTGGGAGCCGCAGAAAGCGGTCATCAAGGCGATCAAGCCGCAGACGAAGGACACTACCACCTACACCTTCGCCTTTGTGGATGCCAAGGTTCAGGAGGCCTACACCTACGATCCCGGCGTCTTCAATATGATCAGCATCTTCGGAATCGGAGAGGCTCCGATCTCCATCAGCTCCTGCGCGGATGTGAAGGATTCCTTTGATCATACAATCCGTGCGGTGGGCAACGTCACCAATGCCCTTGCCAAGCTCCAGGTCGGGGACATTGTCGGGATCCGGGGACCCTACGGTGTGGGCTGGCCTGTCGAGGAAATGAAAGGCAAGAACGTGCTCCTGGTTGCCGGAGGGATCGGTCTTGCCCCCTTGCGCCCTGTAATCAAGTACATCCAGGCGCGCCGCGACCAGTACGGTGATTTTGAAATCCTTTACGGCGCCCGCACTCCCAATGACATGCTCTTCACCGATGAGTTTGAGGAGTGGCGGAAGATCCCGAACACGCGGCTTTATCTCACGGTGGACTACGTCCCGCCGGGAGTTGAGTGGGGCCACAACATCGGTGTCGTGACCACCCTGTTCGACAAGATGGCCTCCAGACCCGAAAACACCATCATGATCACCTGCGGTCCCGAGATCATGATGAAGTTTGTGGTGCGGGGGCTCCTGGCGCGGGGCTTCAGTCCGGAGCAGATTTACGTCTCCCTCGAGCGCCGCATGAGCTGCGGAATTAAGAAGTGCGGCAACTGCCAGATCGGTCCGGTCTTTGTCTGCCAGGATGGCCCCGTGTTTAAGTACGCGGATATCAAAGACCTCCCCGAAGAGATCTTTTAAGGAGGTGTGCCAGGTGGCAAAACCAAGGATTGCAGTTTTCAAGTTCAGTTCCTGTGCAGGATGCCAGCTTGAGCTTCTCAACATTGAGGACCACCTGCTGGATGTCTTGGGGGCTGTGGACATTGCTTACTTTGTCATGGCCAAGCGGGAGAACCACGAGGGGCCGTACGACATCGGGTTTGTGGAAGGCGCCGTTACTTCCCCCAAAGAACTGCTGGAATTGAAGAAAATCCGCGAAGAATGCAAGGTTCTCGTAGCGATGGGAGCTTGTGCCTGCACAGGTGGACTCCCCTCCATCAAGAACTTTGCCGGCACCCAGCGGCAGGCGGAAGAAAGAGTCTATACTGAACTCTGGGACATCAAGTCGATCCCGGCCTACGGCATTGACTATTATGTCAAAGTTGACGCATACCTGAGGGGCTGCCCGATCGATATTGGGGAAATGGTGGAGCTGATCAAGAGCGCCCTGCTGGGTGTCAACCCGCACTTCAGGCCCCACAGCGTCTGCAATGAGTGCAAGCTGAAGGAGAATGTATGCCTCCTCGTAAACAAAGGAAAGCCGTGCATGGGTTCCGTTACCGCTGCTGGGTGCGGCGCCCTTTGCCCCAGCTTGAACAGGCCGTGTGAGGGCTGCCGGGGGCCGGCAAATGATGCCAACGCGGCATCTCTCGCGCAGACGTTCCTCACGGAACTCGGTCTTACGCGTGACGACGTGAGGCGGAAGTTCCTGAAGTACGCGGGGAACACGCCGGAGTTTAGAAAAGGAGCTGAGGCTGTATGAGCGACCGGAGAATTTTTGTTGATTACATTGCCCGGACAGAAGGAGACGGGGCGATCGACATCATCATCGGCCCGAACGGAGAATTAAAGAAGGCCCGCTGGGAGGTCTGGGAGCCGCCCAGATTCTTTGAAGCCTTCCTCGTAGGCCGGAAAGCCGAAGAGGTTCCCGAGATCGTCCAGCGGATCTGCGGCATTTGCCCGCATGCGCACCACCTTGCGGCAGTGCGTGCTGTGGAGCGGGCGATGGGTGTCAAGGTCAGCGAGCAGACTGTTTTGCTCCGGGAGCTGCTGCACTACGGCGACTGGATTCAGAGCCACGCCCTCCACGTTTACTGCCTGGCGGTGCCTGACTTTTTGGGCTACGAAAGCGTCATCGCCATGGCGGGGAACTCTGAACTTCTTCCCATCGTGGGCAAGGCGCTGCAGTTGAAGCGCCTCGGCAATGACATCAGTTGCATTGTTGGCGGGCGCGAGGTGCACCCGGTTGCCTCGACGGTAGGCGGTTTTACCGCGGTTCCTGAAGGCTCCGAACTCCGGAAGCTGAAAGAGCGCCTGAAGGCTGCCAAGGAGTTTGCGTTCGAAACGGTGAAGCTTGCCGCCAAGCTCGCCTCCCAGCCGCCGTACCCGGATCTGGTGCGGAAGTGCGAGCACGTTTCGCTGCACGATGACAAGAGGTACGCGATTAACGACGGGCGCCTTGTCTCCACCGAGGGGCTCAACGTCCCCGACTGGGAGTACCCCGTCTGGATCATCGAGAAGCACGTCCCCAGCTGCAACTGCAAGCATGCCATCATCAAGGGCCGCGACTCCTTCATGGTCGGTCCGCTCCCGCGGGTCAACAACAACTTCGAACAGCTTTCTGCCGACGCCAAGGCTGCGGCGAAGGAAGTCGGCTTTACGGCTCCTTGCTTCAACCCGTTCATGAGCATTGTGGCACGCGGGATCGAACTTGTGCACTCCATTGACGCCTCCATTGAGCTGATCGATGAACTCGGCGATCCCAAGTACGAGGAGCCGAAGTTCGAATACAAGGCCGGCGAGTCCTACGCCGTCACGGAGGCGGCGCGCGGGATCTGCTGCCACGGCGGGCGGATTGACAAGGACGGGGTTGTCCAGAAGTGGGACATCGTGGCGCCGACGGCCCGGAACGTCTACAACCTGGAAAAAGACTTTGAAGAATTTGTGCCCAAGCTGCTCCACCTTTCCGACGAAGAACTGACTCTCAAGTGCGAGATCATGGTGCGCAACTACGACCCGTGCCAGTCCTGCGCCACCCACTCCATCAAGGTCAGGATCCGCCGGGAGGAGTAATGCAGCACCGGATCCTTGTGATCGGCTGCGGCAATCAATACGCGTCAGACGACGCCGTGGGCCTGCACGTGGTCCGGAGCTTAAAAGAGCGCCAGCTTCCAAACGGAGTAAAAGTGATTGAGGCCGGTTGCCCCGGCCTCAATCTCCTTGATCTCTGGGAGGGAGCAGACCGGGTGATCATCGTAGATGCGGTCAGGAGCGGGGCGCCGCCGGGCACCGTCCACTGCTTCGATTCCTCTCTTCTCCCCCCGCGGGAAGTGATGCCCCTCTCTTCCCACGGGATCAATGTAATTGATGCCGTGGAGATGGGGAGGCTGCTGGAAAAAATCCCCGCCCAGCTTGTGATCGTAGGGGTGGAAATTCTTTCAGAAGAGCCGTTTCAGGAGGGGCTTTCCCCCCAGGTTGCGGCTGCAGTGCCGCGCGCCCGGGACCGCGTCCTGGCTGAAATCGCGCGCCTGCTTTAGCAGGGGTTGCGCGCCCGGACGGTTTCGCTTAAAATGGTGGTGGCGCACGCAAGAGATCTTGAAGGCGGGGAACCAGATGCACGAACTTTCTTTGATGGAAAATGTGGTTGCTACCCTGCGCGCCAGTGCCGCAGAAAACAGGATTAAAAAGATTACGCGAATCCAGCTGGTTGTGGGGAAGCTGACGATGGCCGTCCCTGAGGCTCTGCAGTTTGCCTTTGAAGTCTTTAAGGAGGAGGATCTTTTCAAAAGCGCGGTCCTGGAAATTAAAGAGGAGCCTGTAAGAGGAGAGTGCAAAGAATGTCAGCATGCCTTTGAAATTAAAGATTATGAATTTTTGTGCCCTTCCTGCTCCAGCCCCCAGGTGAAGCTGGTGGGGGGAAGGGAGCTCTACATCGACTTTTACGAAGGAGACTGAGCGATGGTTAAGGTGAGGCTGGCTGCCCCGGTTCTGCAGCAGAACGAAGAGGTTGCCCGCGAGAACCGGACTTTTTTTCAAAAGCATGGAATTTTTGTTTTGAATCTCATGAGTTCCCCCGGCTCCGGAAAAACCAGCACCCTCGAGCGCACCATTGAGCATCTGGCAGGGAGCCTGAAGCTGGGGGTGATCGAGGGGGACATTTATACAACGCGGGATGCGGAGCGGATCGAAGCGTACGGCGTTCCCGTTGTTCAGATCAACACCGCCGGGGCCTGTCACCTGGATGCCCGCATGATCAGGCCCGCCCTGGAGGATTTTGATTTCGGGGGACTCGACCTGCTGATCATCGAAAACGTCGGAAATCTCGTCTGCCCGGCGGAGTTCGATCTCGGCGAGGACGCCCGCGCCGTGGTTTTGAGCGTTGCCGAAGGCAACGACAAGCCGCTGAAGTACCCTTTAATTTTCAGGCAGGCGCAGGTTGTCCTGATCAACAAGATCGACCTCTTGCCTTACACCGACTGCGACCTTTCCCTTTTGGAAAAGGACATCAGGGCAATCAATCCGGATCTCGAGATTTTCCGGATTTCCGCCCGGGAAAACACGGGATTTTCTCCCTGGCTCTCCTGGCTTAAGGAACAGGTAAAAATCAAAAAGCAAAAAGCGTGAAAGGCGCGGGAGATACCTCTTGACAGTTCCTTTATTTTCGGGCATAATTTATGTGTGTCAGCCGGTGCGGGGTGGAGCAGTGGTCAGCTCGTCGGGCTCATAACCCGAAGGTCGCTGGTTCGAATCCAGCCCCCGCTACCAAAACTTCTTATGGCGGCGTAGCTCAGCTGGTCAGAGCATGCGGTTCATACCCGCAGTGTCGGGGGTTCGAATCCCTCCGCCGCTACCATTAAACGGAGATCAGGGGCCCGTTGGTCAAGTGGTCTAAGACACCGGCCTTTCAAGCCGGTAACAGGGGTTCGAATCCCCTACGGGTCACCAGAAAAATAGCCCCCACCTGAAGAAAGAGTGGGGGTTTTTTCTTTTAATTTGTCGGTAATTTGTCGGCAGTTTTCTCGCCCCTTCATCCATAAAATTCCTTGTTTCTGCGTTTCTGTATATTATAATAGTCAGGACGAAACCCAAACCTTTGTCGGGAGATCGGGAAGAATGAAGGCCGGAAGCCTGCGCGCGCTTTTCAAGCAGTTCGGGAAAAGCTCCATCTTGCAGTACTGCCTGCAATTCGTTCTGGGTTTAGCTGCCGGCCGCTTTCTCCTGGGCGGCCTCGCCCCCTTTGCCTCCTCCTTTGCGGTTGCTTCCGCTGTGGCCTCTGAACAAACCCCCTGGCCTGTTTTGGGAGGGGTGCTGCTCGGCATCATCATGCAGGGCGGGTCGGAGGCCCCGGTTCCCCCCCTGGCGGGTGTTTTTGCGGTCGCGGGAGGAGTCCTGCTGGCGCGCCGGGTAAGAGGTTTTTCCGGCGAGGGTTTTCTGCCTCCCGCGGCGGCTGCCGGGGGAGTCAACCTCCTTGTCAAGGGCTGTTTTTTTCTTTACCCGGGGCTCAAGCACGGGGCTTTTTTGGGAATCTTGTGTGAGTCCCTCCTGGCCGGGCTCCTGACCATTCCTTTTGCCTGCATTCTAAAAGGGGTCAGGGGCCGTCCCCGGGAGTTCAAGGCGCTCCTGGGGCTGATTTTAATTTTATGCGGCCTGGGAGATCTCCCGCTTGGCCCGACGATGCTCAGGGAGGTTGGAGCGCGGGGAATTCTGCTGGTGGTGGCGCTGGGTTGGGGGGCGGGCTGGGGAGCAGGCGCCGGTGTATTGCTGGGGTTGTTTCTGGGGGGCGACCTTTTTTTGGTCCTTCCAAGAGCGGGATTCTACGCGGGAACCGGTTTTTTTTCGGGGCTGCTCCAGGGTTTCGGCCGCTGCGGCGTCCTGTTGGGATTCTTTGTGGCGAACCTCCTTTTTTCCTTTGTGTGCGGGAGCCCGGAGCAACTCTCCGGGCACCTTACGGCCGGCCTCCTTGCGGCCCTGGTTTTTTACCTTGGCTCTCCTTTCCTGCTCCCCTGGCTTGGGAAGGGAAGGAGGGAGAGCGATCCCGCTGCGCCCCTCCAGGCAGAAATTGGTTTTTCCCAGCGCTCTAAACCCGCCGAGCCCCTGTGCGGCGACAGCCTTGCCGTTGCCCGGCTGGCGCCTCACCGCCTCCTGCTCACCGTAAGCGACGGAATGGGAACGGGGATCAACGCCGCGCGGGAAAGCAGGATTGTGGTGAAAATGCTCGAACAATTGCTGGGGAACGGAGTCGATCCGGAAACCGCTGCAGGGATCGTCAACACCGCCCTCTTCCTGCGGGGCGGTGAAGAAAGCGCGGCAACGATTGATCTGGCTCTGGTCGAGCTTGAAGCCGGAACTCTGGATTTTTTGAAGGCGGGGGCACCTCCCAGCTTCCTGAAAAGAGGGGAGCACGTTGAGGTGATCAGGTCTCCCTGCTGGCCCGCCGGGATCCTCGAACAGGTTGAGGTCCAGCTCTTGAGGAGAAAGATTTCCTCCGGGGATCTCCTGGTGATGGCAACAGATGGCGTTACGGAGGCGGATCAGGAAGGCATCATGCCGGGGGAATGGCTTTATACTTATCTTAAGGAGTTGAAGCTTGACGATCCCCAGGCGGTTGCCGACCTGGTTTTAAAGCGCGCCCTCAGGGCCGGAGGGCCGGAGCACCGGGATGACATGACAGTGCTTGTGGCGCGCTTTTTTAGAGAATCGGAACTGGAGTGAAAAGATGCTTCAGGCAAGGGTGCGAGATTTTATCGAACGGAAGCGGCTGCTTCAGCAGGGAATGACAGTGGTTGTCGGGGTGTCAGGAGGAGCGGACTCCCTGGCCCTGCTCCATATCTTGAAAGAACTGGCTCCTGATTATTCCCTTAAACTGCATGTCGCCCACCTGAACCACCTGCTGCGCCCTGGCGCCCGGGTGGAGGCCGCCTTTGTGCAGAGGATCGCCCACAGCTGGGGAATTCCCGTTACCACAGGCTACTGCCGGGTGGCGCGTTTCGCCTCCCTCCGGAAGCTGGGGATCGAAGAGGCAGCGCGCCAGGCGCGTTACCGGTTCCTTTTTCACGTGGCGCGCCAGGCAGGTGCCCAGCGGATCGCGGTCGGCCACCATGCGGATGATCAGGTTGAGACGGTTGTCTTCAACATTCTGCGCGGCACGGGGCCTGCCGGTTTGGCCGGAATCCCGGCCCGGCGCGGGATGATCATCCGCCCCCTCCTGGAGGCAACAAGGGAGGAGATTGAGGCCTATTGCCGGGAGCAGGGCCTCACCTGGTGCACCGATCCCTCCAACCTGGAAACTTTTTACCTCCGGAACAAGATCCGGCACGAACTTTTGCCTTATTTGCGGCGGGAATTCAACCCCGGCATCAACCGGGCGGTCTTGAGGCTGGCAGGCATTATGGAGGAGGAGAACCGCTTTCTGGAAAAGATTAGCGCGGGTTTGCTGAAGAGTCTGGCGCGTTGTGAATCCGGAAAGGTGGAGCTTCCCCTCCCGGTCTTTCTCCATCTTCCCCTTGCCCTCCGGCGCCGGCTGCTCCGTGCGGCATTCCGGGCTGCGGGCGGGGATTTGCGCGGCCTCGGCTTCCAGCACCTCGAGGATTCCCTTGCCTTTCTCGCGAATGGGCCCACGGGGGGAGAAATCCACCTGCCACACGGGGTCAGGCTCCGGAAAAGCTACCGCTTTTTTGCGATGGAGCGGGCTGCCGGAGCAGTTTCCGGATTGAAAGATGTTTTTCAGAAGCTGGAGATACCCGGAAGAACGGATATTCCCTCCCTGGGCCTGACCTTTCACGCAGAAGTCCGGGCAGGCGGTTATGCTTTCATGCCGCACGGGAGGTACCAGGCTTGCTTCGATTATGATAAAATAAAATTGCCCCTGTATGTACGGACGCGGCGGCCCGGCGACCGGATTCGGCTTCTGGGCCTGGGAGGAACGAAAAAGATCAAAAAGCTGTTGAGCGACCTGAAAATTCCCCGGCCCGAGCGGGAACGCGTCCCCCTTGTGGCCTCCAACGGCCTGGTTTACTGGGTGGTGGGTTACAGGATAAGCGAGGAGGCCAGAGTAACGCCTCAGACCAGGCGTGTTCTCGTCTTACGAGTTCTCAAAGAAATTGAAGAAAGCTGCTGAATTGTGTTACAATAATTTGAATCCTGGAAGAGTTTGCTCTTTATCCTTGCGAGAGGAGGGGTAAAGTGGGCCGGGTCATGAAGAACTTATTAATTTATCTGGTCATCGTTCTCTTTGCAGTTATGGCAATTAAGCTGGCAGTACCTCCCCAGTCCCATCCCAAGGATTGGTCCTATAATCAGTTTTATACATCTCTGGCAAGCGGGAAAATCAAAAGCGTGAAGTTAACCGGGAATGGGGAGGACGGTTACCATGTTGAGGGAGTAACCAGGGAGGGTGAGGAATTTGCCACCTACGTTCCCTTTCACGACTCCAACCTCCACCAGCTCCTTGCGGAAAAGGTGCTGGCAGGAGAGACGGTTGTTGATTACCAGCCGCATCAGGGGACGCCCTGGTGGGCAGGCCTCCTTTCGACCCTTCTCCCCATAATTTTAATCGTCGGTTTCGTTTTTTTTATGCTTCAGCAAACCCAGGGGAGCGGCAACCGGGTGATGCAGTTCGGGCGCAGCAGGGCCAGGCTGCTCGATCCTGACAAGAGGAAGGTTACTTTTGCCGATGTTGCCGGGGTTGATGAGGCAAAAGAGGAGCTTCAGGAGATTGTCGAATTTCTCAAGGATCCGAAGAAGTACAACGAACTGGGTGCAAAGATCCCGAAGGGTGTTCTCCTCTATGGCCCCCCGGGGACGGGGAAAACCCTCCTGGCGCGGGCGGTGGCAGGGGAAGCGGGGGTCCCTTTCTTCAGCATCAGCGGTTCCGACTTTGTGGAGATGTTTGTCGGAGTGGGAGCCGCCCGGGTGCGGGACCTCTTCGAGCAGGCAAAGAAAAACGCCCCCTGCATCGTTTTTGTGGACGAAATCGACGCGGTCGGGCGGCACCGGGGCGCCGGCCTGGGAGGGGGCCATGATGAGCGGGAGCAGACCCTGAACCAGCTGCTTGTTGAAATGGATGGATTCAGCGCCAACGAGGGGATCATCATCATTGCCGCAACGAACCGGCCCGATATTCTGGATCCCGCCCTACTGCGGCCAGGGCGCTTTGACCGCCAGATCGTTGTGGACCGCCCCGATCTCCAGGGCAGGCGAGAGATCCTCCAGGTGCACCTGAAGGGAAAACCCCTCGCCGAAGATGTGGAGCTGGAGGTTCTTGCCCGCCGGACGCCGGGCTTCACCGGCGCCGACCTCGCCAATATGGTGAACGAGGCCGCCCTGCTGGCGGCCCGCCGGGGCAAAAAGAAGATCACCATGAAGGAACTGGAGGACTCCATCGAGCGGGTGATCGCGGGGCCCGAAAAGAAGTCCCGCGTCATGAGCGAAACGGAAAAGAGGCTGGTGGCCTACCACGAGGCGGGGCACGCGGTGGTGGGGAGCCTCCTTCCCCACACCGATCCGGTGCACAAGATTTCCATCATTCCGCGGGGGAGGGCCGGGGGCTACACCCTGCTCCTGCCCACCGAGGACCGCCACTACGTGACGAAGTCCCGGCTTTTGGATGAAATCACCACCCTCCTGGGAGGGCGTGTTGCGGAGAGCCTGGTCCTCAAGGAAATCAGCACCGGCGCCCAGAACGACCTGGAGCGGGCGACCGAGCTCGTCCGGAAGATGATCACGGAATACGGAATGTCCGAGGAACTCGGCCCCCTCACCTTCGGGCGCCGTCAGGAGCAGGTTTTCCTGGGGCGGGACCTGGCGCGCGACCGGAACTACAGCGAAGCCATCGCCTTCTCCATTGATAAGGAGGCGCGCCAGATCATCGAGAAGTGCTATCAGAAGGCGAAAAGCCTGTTGGAGCAGCACATCAATAAACTGCATCTGGTTGCAAACACTCTCCTGGAAAAGGAGACGATTGAAGCAAGCGAATTTCAGCTTTTGATGCAAGAGGCTTAAAAGAGAAAGGGGAAGCGTCTGGTGGAAAGAACCTTTGTCATGGTGAAGCCTGATGGGGTCCAGCGCCAGCTGGTTGGGGAGGTGATCAGGGCTTTTGAGCGCCGGGGCCTGAAAATTGTGGGCCTGAAGATGGTCTGGATTACTCCGGAGCTTGCGGCCCGGCACTACGCCGAACACCGGGATAAACCCTTTTTTCAGGGGCTGGTGCAGTTTATTACATCGGGCCCGGTTGTGGTAATGGTTCTGGAGGGCCGCAACTGCATCAGCCTGGTCCGGGAGATGATGGGCGCAACCGACCCCGCCCGCGCGGCGGCGGGAACCATCAGGGGCTCCTACGGGATTGATATCGGGCGGAATCTTGTGCACGGCTCTGATTCCCCGGCCAGCGCGGCGCGGGAAATTCCGTTGTTTTTCCGGGAAGAAGAGCTGTTCGATTACTCGTTGAGCCTTGCCCCCTGGATTTACGAATAGAACCAGGGGGTTTTTAATTTTTTTTCTATAGCGTCAGCAGGAAAATATAAAGCAACGGCGAATATATTAAAAGCACTATGTGGACTGCAAAAGGGGTTGCTGCATTACTTTCCCCACCAGCCAGCATTTTTAATCCTTCCCATACCCTTCAAGATTTCACAGCTCAGATCTTCAAAATGGTCGATACGTTTAATTTTACTGCTTCGCGGCAAGTGGACAGGCCGGAGCAGGGGTTCTTTTTTGCCGTCCACAGAGCATGCGGGGCGCCTTATTGGTTACACCAGAACCTTTCGGGAAGAGGCTGTAACCAGGATGTAAGTTTTTTTTAAAAAAAAGGGGGGGTGTTGCTCGGGAGGTTTTACCGGCAGGGGCCGGGGGTTTTATCCAGAAGTTTTTTTGGAATTCACTCAAGTAAAACATTAATCAAAAGGGGGATGATATTTAATGCCTTGGGATTCAACAAAGATGGCGGACTGGGAGATTGCCGTAGAAGCCGAGAAAAACATGCCGAAACCCTATGAAGTGGCCGATAAGCTGGGGCTGGAAAAAGACGAGGTCATTCCCTACGGCAGGGTATCCAGGCTCGACTACATGAAGATCCTGGAGCGTTTGAAGGACAAGCCTGACGGAAAGTACATTGAGATTACCGCAATCACACCCACCCCCCTGGGCGAGGGCAAGACCACGACAACCCTGGGGATCATCGAGGGCCTTGCCAAGCGGGGCAAGAGCGTGGGCGGCGCCATCCGCCAGCCTTCAGGCGCCCCGACCTTCAACATCAAGGGTACCGCAGCCGGCGGGGGCAACGCCCTCCTCATCCCGATGACCGAGTTTTCGCTGGGCCTGACCGGCGACATCAACAACATCATGAACGCCCACAACCTGATGATGGTCGCCCTCAACGCCCGGATGCAGCACGAGGCAAACTACACCGATGAAGAGCTGGCAAAGCGCGGCCTGCGACGGCTTAACATCCATCCCAAGAAGATCGAGCAGAGATGGGTGATGGACCTCGGCGCCCAGTGCTTGAGGAACATCATTGTCGGTCTCGGCACCGAGATGGACGGCTTCCTGATGCAGTCCGGATTCATGGTCACCGTGGCCTCGGAGATCATGGCCATCCTGGCGATGGTGCGCGACCTCAAGGACCTCCGGGAGAGCCTGGAGCGGATCGTGGTGGCCTACGACCGCCAGGGGAACCCGATCACGACCGGAGACCTGGAAGTGGCCGGCGCCATGACCGCCATCATGCGGGAGTCCATCAACCCAACCCTCTGCTGGACTGCAGAGTACCAGCCCGTGATGGTGCACGCCGGGCCCTTCGCCAACATCGCCGTCGGCCAGCCTCCATCATTGCCGACCGGGTTGGCCTCAAGCTGTTTGACTACCACTGCACCGAGAGCGGATTCGGCTGCGACATCGGATTCGAGAAGTTCTGGAACGTGAAGTGCCGCCACAGCGGACTCAAGCCCAACGTCTCGATCATTGTCACCTCCGTCAGAAGCATGAAGATGCACGGTGGAGGACCTGCTGTGGTTCCCGGCCGGCCGCTTGATGAGGCCTACAAGACCGAGAACCTCCCGCTCGTCGAGAAGGGCTGCGAGAACCTGCTGCACCACATCGGCATCGTCAAGAAATCCGGGGTCAAGCCGGTTGTCTGCATCAACAGCTTCCCCACCGACACCGCAGAAGAGCACAAGCTCATCAAGCGGATCGTCGAGCAGGCAGGAGCCCGCTGCGCGGTGTCCAACCACTGGCGCTACGGCGGGGACGGCGCGCTGGAGCTTGCCGATGCCGTCATCGACGCCTGCGAGGAAGAGGTCGACTTCAAGTTCCTCTACCCGCTGGAAATGCCCTTCATGGAGCGGGTTGAGCTCATCGCGAAGGAGATTTACGGCGCCGACGGCGTGATCTGGCAGCCCGCTGCGGAAGCCAAGGCCAGGGAAATGCAGAAGAGGTACCCCGACTTCTACACGATGGTGGCCAAGACCCACCTGAGCCTGACCCACGACCCGAACCTGAAAGGCGTACCCAAGGGCTGGATGCTGCCGGTCCGCGACGTCCTGGTCTTCGCCGGCGCCAAGTTCCTGGTGCCCGTCTGCGGCGAGATCAGGCTGATCCCCGGCACCGCCTCCGACCCGGCCTTCCGGAGAATCGATGTCGATGTGGAGACCGGTGTCGTGAAGGGCCTCTTCTAAAAGCCAACAGAGAATTTCTAAAAGCCTCGGGTATTGCACCCGGGGCTTTTTTTGCTTGAGAGAGGAGGATAATTCTGTTGCAGGGTGAAAAAAGTTCTGGTTATAATAGTGTCGTATTAAAAAATTAAGGAGAGTTGGTATGGAGAGGATAGACGCGATTGTTCGGGATCCTTTATTTCAGGAGTGTCTTGGGAAAAATAAAAGGGCGGAAAGAGACCGGGAGTTCTGCAAACACGACCTCCAGCATTTCGTCGATGTGGCAAGGATCGCCTACATTCTGATGCTGGAATCGGGAGATCTTCGTCAGTTCATTCAGGAAAATCAATTGAGCGGTCCGCATGCGGCCAAGGAGGTAATCTACGCGGCAGGGATCTTGCACGATATCGGACGCTGGCAGGAGTACGAGAGCGGGGAGGACCACGCCCCGCTGGGAGCGGAGCTGGCCGGACAGATTCTTCCCAGAGCGGGGTTTACGCCCGGGGAAATCAGGGTGATTACCCAGGCCATTTACGAGCACCGCGAGCAGCGCACCCAGATGACCAGGCTCGGGGAAATCCTCCACAGGGCCGATAACCTTTCGCGCGCCTGCCACGAGTGCAGCGTCCAGGATAAGTGCTACAAGTTTCCCACCATGGAAACGGGCAATCTTGTTCTGATTTACTAGCCCGGCGGGGGTGGTGGATGATGGAATATTACGAACTGCACAACGTTCGGGTGATAGGGATCAGCGATCGGGAAGAGGCGCGCCGCGCCATCCGGGCAGTTGGGGCCGATGCCGGGGGTGTCACCTGGATGGTTCCGAAGGCGGTGCATCGTGTCCTCAGAATTGAAAACCTGCCCACCCGGGCTGCCAACATCCTGAAGCAGGAAATGCTCTCCCGGGGAGGAGAAGCAGCGATCCACCGGGAGGCCGTACACCTTGCTGTGGAGACCACCGACGTGCTCCTCATGGGAACCTTGAAGCAGTATGACCAGCTCTGCCAGAAGCTCCGGATGCAGCCCTTTGGCCTGTCCCGCCTTGCCCAGGAGATTAAGGATGTTCTGGATAACCTGGAGCGAAAAGAGGCCATCCGTTTGCGCTGCCGCGACCTTTCCCTCCCTTTAGGAGAGCGCACCCTGATCATGGGGATTCTCAACGTTACACCCGACTCCTTTTCAGATGGGGGGAAATTTACCGAGGTTGAGGCGGCTGTTGCCCATGCCAGAAGGATGGTTGAAGAAGGGGCGGACATCATCGACCTGGGGGGTGAGTCGACCCGCCTCCAGGCAAATCCGGCCGCCTACGGCGACTCCGCCCGGGCGCGGTCCTGGGAGCCTCTTCCCGCAGCGGAGGAAATCAGGAGGATTATGCCGGTCCTCGAGAAGCTCCTGGAGGAGCTGGAAGTCCCCATTTCTGTAGATACCTACAAGGCCGAGACGGCCCGCGCCGTCCTCAAGGCCGGTGCGCACATGATCAATGATGTTTGGGGCCTCCAGTACGATCCCGATCTCGCGGAAGTTGCCGCAAGCCATGATGTTCCTGTGATCCTCATGCACAACCAGCACGGCTACGAGTACCGGGATCTGATGGGGGATATCATTCGCTACCTCCGGCGCAGCATCAAGATTGCCGAGGCCGCCGGGGTGCGGCCCGAACAGATCGTTATCGACCCCGGAATCGGTTTTGGAAAAACAACGGAACAGAACCTGGAGGTTTTGCGCCGCTTGGGGGAACTCCGCTCCCTCGGGAAGCCGATTCTGCTCGGCACCTCCAGAAAATCGGTAATCGGGAACACTTTGAACCTTCCCGTTGATCAAAGGCTGGAGGGGACGGCGGCCACAGTTGCGTGGGGGATCAGCCAGGGTGCTGCCATTGTACGCGTCCACGACGTGAAGGAGATGGTGCGGGTGGCGCGCATGACGGACGCCATCCTGCGCAGTTGATCCCGGATGGGGAAAGGTGGTCACGATGCAGCAGCCTCTTGATAAAATCATTTTGAACGGGATGGAATTTTACGGCTACCACGGGGTGCTTCCCGGGGAGCAGGAGCTGGGCCAGCGGTTCATTGTGGATGTGGAAATTTCCTGCCACCTGAACTTTCCAGCGCGCCTTGACGAGCTTGAAGAAACCATCGACTACCAGGAGGTCTTTGAACTGGTCCGGGGAATTGTTCAGGAGGAGCGCTACAACCTGATCGAGGCCCTGGCGGAGCGGATTGCCCAGGCGGTTCTCGGAAAATACACCGCGGAAGAAGTGCTGGTGCGGGTGAAAAAGCCCCATGCTCCGCTCGGCGGCATTTTTTCTTATGTGGGGGTCGAGGTCAGGAGAGGGCGGACCCGGGCAAGATGAAGCGCGCCTATGTGGGGCTCGGTTCCAACCTGGGTGACCGGGCTGCCAATCTCGGCCGCGCCCGCCAGGAACTGGATTCTCATCCCCAGATCAGGATTACCCGCACCTCCTCTCTTTACGAATCAGAGCCGGTGGGTTTCCTGGATCAGGGCTGGTTTCTCAACCAGGTGGTCGAAATCGAAACAGACCTTGATCCCTTTGCCCTGCTCCGCGTCCTTCAGGGGATCGAAAACACTCTCGGCAGAAAGCGGGAGATCAGGTGGGGCCCCCGCGTCATCGATCTCGATCTCTTGCTTTTTGACAACCGGACCCTTGCAACTCCGGAACTGGTTCTTCCCCATCCCCGGATGTACGAGCGCAATTTTGTGCTGGTTCCTTTGCATGAGATCGCTCCGGATTTGCTCCACCCGGACGGGAGGTCAACGCGGGAGCATCTCAGGGAGTTTCACGAAAAAGCACCCGGGGAAAAGATCAGGTTGTTTCAGGGCCTCCCCTTGTGATATAATTAACGCGAACAAATTAACGCGAACAAAGGCTTCTTGCGGCGGAGCCCCGGATAGAAACGGGAGGGAGCTATACCGGGGAGAACGCCCTGAGAGCCGTTCCAGGCAACCATCCGCTTGTACCTGAGAAGGACTGAGACGGAAGGTGGGTAAAAAGGAGAATTTTTTGCTGCCTTCTGCTTTTCGGTCAGAAGGTTTTTATATTTTTTCGGGGTTTGGTGAAGGGGATGGAAGAAAAGGTTTTCAAACTCGGTTTCATTGGGGCAGGAAAAGTTGGTTCGGCGCTCGCCTTGCTGCTCCAGAGGGCCGGCTGCGAGATCGTTGGGGTCGCCAGCCGGACCCGGGCTTCGGCGGAAAGTCTTGCGAAGCGCCTGAACTGTCCGGTCCTTTCGGCAGATGAGGTCGCCCGGAGAGCGGAGGGGCTTTTTCTAACCACGACCGATGATGCCATTGCACCTGTTGCTGCCGAACTCGCCCGGG
This sequence comes from Bacillota bacterium, assembly GCA_013177945.1. Taxonomy (NCBI): domain Bacteria; kingdom Bacillati; phylum Bacillota; species Bacillota bacterium. The sequence goes on along the minus strand of JABLXW010000004.1, from coordinate 15,482 downwards.
TGGGGGCCTTTCGCCCCGGCCAGATCGTCCTGCACACCAGCGGCGCCCTGACCGCTGATGCTTTGAGGCCGGCGGCAGAGCAGGGCGCCCTTGCCCTTTCCCTCCACCCTCTCCAGTCCTTTGCCAGCGTAGAGCAAGCCCTCGCGGTGCTGCCAGGCTCCTTTTTCAGCATTGAAGGGGACCCGCGGGGGTTTTCCTTCGCCCGGGAGATTGTGGAAAAATTAAAGGGCAGGTTCTTCTTCCTCGACGCCGGGGCGAAGGTCCTTTACCACGCGGCGGCCTGCGTGGCCTCCAATTACCTGGTCGGGCTTCTTGCCTGCAGCCTGGATCTCCTGGCGGCAGCCGGGATTCCGCCGGAGTTGCGGCTCCCTGCGCTTCTTCCTCTGGTTGCGGGAACGCTCAATAATGTACGCGCCCTGGGGATTCCAGATGCCTTAACAGGGCCTATTGCCCGGGGGGACCGGGGCACGCTTGAAAAGCACCTTGCTGCTTTTAAAGATATGCCCGAACAACTCCGGGTTTACGCAACCCTCGGGCTCTTTGCCGTGAGGGTGGCCCGGGCGAAGGGGACGCTAGGGGACGAACAGGCTGCGGCGATCAGGGCACTTTTTGAAGGGGTTCTCGGCGGCCCGCTCAACACCTGATGAAAAGAGGAGGAGTAAAAAATGCCACGTGTGACAACAGCGACCTTGCAGGAGATGAAGGCAAAAGGCGAAAAGATCACCCTGCTCACCGCCTACGATTATCCGACGGCGCGCCTCCTTGACGAGGCGGGGATTGACATTCTTCTCGTAGGAGATTCGGTTGGCAATGTCATCCTGGGCTACGAAAACACTCTGGCCGTCACGATGGATGAAATAATCCACCACACCAGGGCTGTGGCGCGGGGTGCCCGGAGGGCCTTCGTTGTCGGGGATATGCCCTTCCTGTCCTATCAGGTCAGCATCGCCGAGGCGATCCGGAACGGAGGGCGCTTTCTCCAGGAAGGCGGGGCGCAGGGGGTAAAGCTGGAGGGCGGCAGGGAGCGGGCCGAAACGGTCAGGGCCCTGGTTGAGACCGGGATCCCCGTGATGGGCCACCTGGGCCTGACTCCCCAGTCGGTGCACCAGCTGGGAGGCTACCGCGTCCAGGGGCGGACTGAAGAGGCCGCCCGGCGCCTGATCGAAGATGCCCTGATTCTGGAGGAAGCAGGCATTTTTGCCCTAGTCCTGGAGTGTGTGCCCGCAAAGGTTGCGGCCGAAGTCACCTCCCGGCTCCGGGTGCCCACCCTGGGCATTGGGGCAGGCCCAGCCTGCGACGGGCAGGTTCTGGTGACCCATGACCTGCTGGGTTTGACGGGGAGAAAGGTTCCGAAGTTCGTGAAGCAGTACGCCAATTTATGCGAGCAGATCACGGCTGCAATCCGGGACTTCCAGGCCGAAGTCAGGGAGGGGAAGTTTCCGGGGCCAGAGCACTGCTATGACTTCGCCGGGTAAGGTGGAATTTCAAGCGCGAGCGGCCTTCGGAGGTTGCTGCTCGCTCTCAGGCCTTCGGGGCCGGTTAACGATTCCAGGATAGAAGAGGTGCGGACTGCGAGATGCGAGTTGTTACGGGTGTGAGGGAAATGCAGGGAATCGCTTTAGGTCTGCGAGGAGAAGGAAGGAGCATTGGCTTTGTCCCCACGATGGGGTACCTCCACGCCGGGCACCTGAGCCTGGTGAAAAGAGCCCGCGCCGATTGCGACGTCGTTGTCATGAGCATCTTTGTCAACCCCTTGCAGTTCGGGCCCCAGGAGGATTTTGCCATATACCCCCGGGATCTGGAACGCGATCTGGAACTGGCGCGGCCGGAGGGGGTTGATTATGTCTTTGTGCCTGATGAAAAAGAGATGTACCCGGAGGGGTACTCCACATATGTTGAGGTTGCGGGCCCTCTTACGGAAAAGATGTGCGGCCGTTCCCGTCCCGGCCACTTCCGGGGCGTGGCCACCGTTGTCATGAAGCTCTTCCAGATCGTCCAGCCGACGCGGGCCTACTTTGGCCAGAAAGATGCCCAGCAGGCGCTGGTGATTAAAAGAATGGCCCGGGACCTGAATGTTCCGGTAGAAATTGTTACCTGCCCGATTGTCCGGGAAGCGGACGGTCTTGCATTAAGCTCCCGCAACGTCTATTTGAGCCCCGGGGAAAGGGAGGCAGCGCGAGCTTTGCCGCGCGCCCTGGAAGCAGGGCGCCGGCTGATATTTGAGGGAGAGCGCGACCCTCAAAAGGTGCGGAAAAGAATCCTGGAGGTTCTTGCCTCCTCCCCCCTGATCGAGGTGGATTATGTGGAGGTCTGTCACGGCCAGACTCTGGCGGAACTGCTTCTGCTGGAGGGGCCTGTTCTGCTGGCGGCGGCAGTCCGGGTCGGAAAAACGCGGCTGATCGATAACGTTTACCTGGAGGTGGGGCCATGTTCCGAACCATGTTAAAATCCAAAATCCACCGGGCGGTGCTCACCGGTGCAGACCTGAATTACATGGGGAGCATTACCATTGACCGGGATCTCATGGATGCAGCGGACATTCTCCCCTACGAAAAGGTGCAGGTTGTGAACAACAACAACGGGGCAAGATTCGAAACCTACTGCATCGAGGGCCCCCGGGGCTCGGGAATCGTTTGCTTGAACGGCGCGGCGGCAAGACTCGGGCAGCCCGGCGACGTTTTGATCATTTTGTCTTACCTGCAGCTGTCCGAAGAAGATGCGCGAAATTACCGCCCCCGGATCGTCTTTGTGGATTCCCAAAACCGGGTTGTCTCGCCGGAGGATGCCCTCAGGTAGAGAAGCAGGGGTTCTGCTGGCACTGCCAGAGGCGGGTTATTTTCACAGTTTCGTTTTCCCTTACCGCTTTCAATGCCTTGGGGTCGTCGACCAGTTTCCCGACTACGGTGACCGGGCTGTACGGGCGGATTTCATCCCCCTTTGACCCGGGCGTGGGTCCGAAGAAGAAGCAGATCGCCTTGCCCGGCGGCCAGTATCCGATCTCCCCCAGCCGAACCGTTTCCCGGCCGTTTTCCAGCTCGGCTGCAACGGGAATCGGGAAGTAGATTTCTTCCCCCCAGAGGTTTGCCTTCTCTTCAATGGGGAGGGCGTCCCAGATTTTCCGGGCGGTTTCCGTGTTGTTCAGGATCGCCCTCAATTTCAGGCCGGATGCCTGCACGGTGATTTTCTTTTTGGTGAACACCTGCTGGATCAGGGTTTTCTGGCTTGCCAGATCAATGATTTTTGCTTCTATTTCACCGGGCCGGAATTCGAGCACCCCGTAGCTGGGAGCGTACCCTTTTTTATCTTCGGCCTTCAGGTGGCCGGGGTTGATCCAGAGCACATGCTCCCTTTCTTCAAGCACCGGGATGTGGGTGTGGCCGGAGGCCACCACGTCTATTTTCTGGGCGGCGGCCAGTTCTTGGGGGTCCGGGTCTTCAGGAAGGTCGTTGGCATGAACCTCAGGAGCGTGGGTGAAAAGCACCTCCCAGCCCTCGAAATTGCAGATCACCCGGTTGGGAAGGGCCGGGTCGCGGTACTGCGGGGCGTAAACTCCAGGAATCATCAGCACCTCGATTCCCGGCACCTCTTTGAAAACCTCGCCGTCCTCCCATTCGTCCCCCAGGTGTACAACCCTCTCTACGTTGTGCACCTGCGTTAGCTGCCTGAGCGCTTCCCTCAGGTTTTTCAGTTCACCATGGGTGTCGCTGACCAGACCGAGACGCAATCTCTTCTCCGCTCCTTTCCCGGAAATGATCTTTATCCTTGAGATTCGCCCAGAAAAGGCGGAAGTCCTTCCTCATCCTCCTCTTGCTTGACGGTGCCTGTTGTTTTGCGTAAGATAAAAGAAAATCTTCGTTTTTGCGGATGCCGGGAAAAACCTGGCAAATGGGGGAGAGGGGTTCAGAAATGAGGGAGGAAACAGCAAAGATTGCCGAGCTGAGCCGGGAAATCAGAGAATTAAAAGAAAAGCGGAGGGCGGTCATCCTGGCTCACTTTTACCAGCGCCCCGAGGTTCAGGATGTCGCCGATTTCGTTGGGGACTCCCTGCAGCTGGCCCAGCAGGCTGCAGGTACCGATGCCGATGTTATCGTTTTTTGCGGCGTCTACTTTATGGCAGAAAGCGCCAAGATCCTTTCTCCTGATAAGATCGTTGTGCTTCCCGAGGAGGAGGCGGGCTGCCCCCTGGCCGACATGGCCACAGCCGCCGCGGTGCGGGCGAAGAAGGCGGAGGTTTCTGGCTGCCTTGTTGTCACCTATGTAAACTCCTCGGCGGAGGTCAAGGCGGAAAGCGACGTCTGCTGCACCTCGTCTAATGCGGTAAAGGTGATTTCCTCCCTCCCCAAAGAGAAACCGGTTCTCTTTGTTCCTGACCGGAATCTCGGGCTCTACCTTGCCCGGAAAACCGGCCGTAACTTGATTTTATGGGACGGTTACTGCCACGTGCACGACAGCCTCACGGCCGGGGAGATCGAAGCAGCGCGAACTCGCCATCCCGGTGCGGTGGTTATGGTTCACCCTGAGTGCCGGCCTGAAGTCATCCGCCTGGCGGACCACGTTGCAAGTACAGGGGGTATGCTCAAATACGCAAAAGAGGCTCCCTTTTCCGCTTTTATTGTCGGAACAGAGCAGGGGATGCTTTACCCCCTGCAGAAGGCCTGCCCCGACAAGTCTTTTTACCCCGCCGCCCCCCATATGGTTTGCCCCAATATGAAGCTGACTACCCTGGAAAAGGTGAAGTGGGCGCTGGAGGACCTTGCGCCCCGGATTGAGGTGGCTCCTGAAATTCGGGACCGGGCGCGGAAAGCTCTCACCCGGATGCTCGAGCTTGCGTGAACTTTCTCTCCTCTTGCGAAGGCAAGAGGATTTTTTTAAGGAGAGGATGCTCCGTGACCCCCCGGTATCTTTTTGCTCTGGAACTGGACCAGCTCCCTTCTTACGAAGCTGATTTTTTGGTTATCGGGAGCGGCATCGCCGGCCTTTTTACCGCCTACAAGGCGCGGGAGTTCGGTTCGGTTCTTGTGCTCACAAAGCAGCGGGCCGAGGACAGCAACACCGAGATGGCCCAGGGGGGAATTGCTGCTGCAATTGATGAAACCGATTCCCCTGTACTTCACCTGGAGGACACCCTGGCGGCAGGGGCGGGGCTTTGCGACCCCCGCGCCGTAGAAATTCTTGTTACCGAGGGTCCGGTGCGGGTGATGGAGCTTGTGGAGTTGGGGGTGCGCTTCGACCGTGAGGGGGATGCCTGGGCTTTGGGGCAGGAGGGTGCCCACAGGCGGCGGAGGATCCTCCATGCAAGCGATGCGACAGGAGAGGAGATCGCCCAGGCCCTGATCCGGGAATGCCGCAGGGAGCAGAACATCACCCTTAAAGAGGGCTGTTTTCTCGTGGATTTTATCAGGGAGCCCCGCACAGGGCGGTGCGGAGGGGCCCTGGTTTTGGATGCGGGGACCGGGGGTTTTACGGTCTGCCGGGCAGGGGTCGTGGTTGCGGCCACCGGCGGGGCGGGCCAGCTTTACCTTAACACGACGAATCCCGCCGTCGCGACCGGGGATGGAATGGCGGCTGCTTACCGTGCCGGGGCGGAACTGATGGACATGGAATTTGTTCAGTTTCACCCGACGGCGCTGGCCCTGTCCGGCGCTCCGCGCTTTTTGATTTCCGAGGCGGTGCGGGGCGAGGGGGCCTTTTTGCGGAATGTGAAGGGTGAGCGGTTTATGCTCAGGTTTCACGAGCTGGCAGAACTGGCTCCCCGGGATATCGTCTCAAGGGCAATTGTCCTTGAAATGGAAAAAACCGGGGCGGACCATGTCTATCTCGATATCACCCACCTCGACCGGGACAGGTTCAGGGCGCGGTTTCCCAATATCTGGCGCACCTGCCAGCGCTACGGGCTCGATCCGGCGCAGGGCTACATTCCCGTTGCTCCTGCCGCCCACTACATCATGGGAGGCATTAAAACAAACACCGAAGGGGAAACTAACATACCTGGTTTGTACGCCTGCGGGGAGGTTGCCTGCAACGGGGTGCACGGTGCGAACCGCCTTGCGAGCAACTCCCTGCTGGAAGGGCTGGTCTTCGGGGCAAGGGCTGCGGCTGCGGGGATTCGCTACCTGGAAGAGACGGGCCGGCGAATTCCAGAGTTGCCCCCGTATCTTGCCGGAAAAAGCAAAGTTGATGCTTCCCTGCCGGAGGATTCCTTTTGGGGGAGGGTCGCAGACCGCGTGCGGACGGTGATGTGGGAAAAGGCCGGGATCATTCGAACCGGGCAGGGGCTGGTTGAAGCTGCAGCAGAGCTGGAGAAACTGGCGGAGGAGATTCCCTCCAGCGCTCCCTTGCGGGAAGCCGTCGAAGCGGTGAATCTTTTGACCCTGGGGCGCCTGACGGTGGTTGCCGCCCTGCTCCGGACGGAAAGCCGGGGCGGCCACTTCCGGAAGGATTTTCCGGCCCGGGATGACCTTTTCTGGTTGAGGCATCTGGTTTTTCAAATCTAACCCGGAAAGGGGGGAGAGGCTTGCTGCCGGCTTGGATCCTTGACGAGGTGGTGCACCGGGCGCTGGCCGAAGACATCGGCACCGGAGATCTCACGACAGATTCTCTGGTTCCCGCCGGAGCAGAAGCGGAGGCCGTGATTCACAGCAAGAGCACGGGAGTTCTGGCCGGTCTTCCCGTTGCCGCCCGTGTTTTTCGCGTCCTCGATCCGGATATCAGGGTAGAGGAGCAAATCCCCGAGGGGAGTTTCATCAGGCCCGGGAGCATCATCGCCCGGGTCCGGGGCAGGGCGCGGGCGGTGCTCACCGGGGAGCGGGTTGCCTTGAATTTCCTGCAGCGGCTTTCCGGAATCGCGACGGCAACCAGGCATCTGGTGGAACTGATTGCAGGAACCAGGGCGCGCCTTGTGGATACAAGAAAGACCGCTCCCGGTTTGCGGGTTCTGGAAAAGTACGCGGTCCGGATCGGCGGAGGTTGCAACCACCGGATCGGGCTTTACGACGGAATCTTAATTAAGGACAACCACATTAAAGTTGCCGGAGGCATCGCCGAGGCCGTCAGGCGGGCGCGGGCGGCAGTTCCGCATACCATTAAAATTGAGATCGAGGTGGAAACTCTGGAGCAGCTGGAGGAGGCCCTGGCTGCCGGGGCCGACCTGATTATGCTGGATAACATGCCGCTTCCCCTGCTCCGGAAGGCGGTTGCGCTGGCCGGGGGGAGGGTTCCCCTGGAGGCCTCGGGCGGGATCACGGCGGAGCGGATCCGGGAGGTGGCGGAAACCGGGGTGGACTTTATTTCGGTGGGCGCAATTACCCACTCCGCTCCTGCTCTGGACATCAGCATGGATGTTGGGGAAATTAAAGGGGCCAGGAAATCGGGTTAATTGGCGGGAGTTGGTGCCGTTGGGAAAAGAAGAGATCCTTGCCATTTTGGAAGGGAGCCAGGGCTGCTACATTTCGGGTGAGGAGATCAGCGTGAAGCTCGGTGTGAGCAGGAGCGCGGTCTGGAAGCAGATCAGGCACTTGCGGGATTTAGGGTATAAGATCACGGGAAGCCCCCGCACCGGCTACCTGTTTGAAGACGCCCCGGACCTCCTTTATCCCTGGGAGATCCGGAAAGGGCTTGAGACCCTCCGCTTTGGAAAGCAGATCTTTCACTTCCGGCAGGTTGGTTCAACAAACCAGGTTGCCCAGGACCTGGGCCGCAAAGGCTATCCCGAAGGGACGGTGGTCGTGGCCGAAGAGCAGACCGCCGGGAGGGGCCGCTGGCAGCGGGCCTGGTTTTCGCCTCCGGAGCTGGGCATCTGGCTTTCTTTAATCCTGCGGCCCCCTGTTGCTCCTTCACAGGTTCCGCAAATTACCCTTGTTGCCGGAGTGGCCTGCGCCCGCGCCCTCCACGCGGAACTGGGCTTGAAACCGGGGATCAAGTGGCCCAACGACCTGGTATTCAACGGGAAAAAGGTTTGCGGGATTCTGGCGGAGCTGGAGGCCGCTGCGGAGCAGATTAACTACCTGGTTTTGGGGATCGGGATCAACGTGAACCAGGAGCGGGAGGACTTCCCTCCGGATCTCCGGGAAACGGCAACTTCACTGAGGATTCTTACGGGGAGCAGGCTGCGGCGCATTCCCATCGTCCGCAGGCTTTTAGCTCTTTTGGAGGAGGAGTACGATCTGTTCTGCTGCTCCGGTTTTGCCGGGGCGCGCGAGAGGTGGCTGGCGTACCAGGTAACTCTGGGAAAGAGGGTCCGGGTGCATGAAGGGAAAGAGGAGTTTTTCGGCGAAGCTGTTGATTTAGACCTTGATGGGAGCCTGCTTCTGCGCATGCCGGACGGCACGATGCGCCGCTGTGCCGCCGGAGAAGTTGCTTTGTGCCGGGAGGGCGGGCAGCAGGAGGGAGGATTTTAAAGTGATTCTCGTCTTTGACGTGGGCAATACAAATATCGTGCTAGGGATTTTCACCGCGCAGGAATTGATCGTAAGCTGGCGCATCGGAACCGACCGGCGCCGGACCGCTGATGACCTGGGGATGCTGGTGAAAAACCTGTTTGACTTTCAGAACCTTACCTTCGAGCAGATTGAGGCCGTTGTGATTTCCTCGGTGGTGCCCCCGTTGACTCCTGTGCTCACCGAAATGTGCCGCCGCTACTTTAAGAAGGAGCCCCTGGTTGTGGGGCCCGGCGTGAAGACGGGGATGCCCATCAGGTACGAAAACCCTCGTGAGGTGGGGGCGGACCGCATTGTGAACGCCGTTGCCGCCTACGCCCGGTACGGAGGCCCGCTGATTGTTGTTGATTTCGGCACGGCAACCACCTTCTGTGCCATTTCCCGCGAAGGGGAGTATCTGGGGGGTGCCATTGCCCCCGGGATCGCCATTTCCACGGAAGCACTTTTCGAGCGGGCTGCAAAACTGCCCCGGATCGAAATCGTCCGGCCGCGCCAGGTGATCGGAAAAAATACCGTAGCCAGCATGCAGTCAGGCATTTACTACGGTTTTGTGGGCCAGGTGGACGAGATTGTTTCCCGCATGAAGGAGGAGCTTGGAGGGGAGGCGGTGGTTGTCGCTACCGGAGGCCTGGCGGAACTGATCTGCAAGGGAACCAGGACCGTCGACTACGTGGATCCTTACCTCACCCTCTGGGGCCTGAAGATCATCTACGAGCGCAACAAGTAGACAGGCCGCTGCAATTTAGAAGTCGTTTGGAGTGCGGTGATTTGCCTTGGATGCAGGCAGGTTCTGCAGCCTTCTTCCCGGGAGAAATTTTTCGCTCAAAATCGGCGATCTTGTCCTCGCCAATCCGGTGCTTGCCGCCCCGATGGCCGGATTTACCGATAAGGCTTACCGGATCCTTGCCCGGCAGGCGGGGTGCGCGCTTGTTTACACGGAGATGGTGAGCAGCGAAGCAATCCTCTACCGGAACGCCCGGACCCTTTCCCTCTTCGATCTGGAGGGGGAGCCCGGGCCCGTAGGGGTGCAGATTTTCGGCTCGGATCCCGGGAAGATGTCAGAGGCGGCCCGGGCTGCGGTCGCCCGGGGGGCGGCGCTGGTCGACATCAACATGGGGTGCCCCACCCCGAAAATCGTCAAGAACGGGGAGGGATGCGCCCTGATGCGGGATCTCCCCCGGGCTGCAGCAATCATCCGGGCCGTGAGAGAGGCGGTGTCCGTTCCCGTGACAGTCAAAATGCGCAAGGGTTGGGACGCGCAGGAGGTGACCGCGCCTGAACTTGCCTTCCTGGCGGAGGAGAACGGAGCCGATGCCGTCGCCGTGCACGGGCGTACCAGGGACCAGTTTTACGCGGGGAAGGCCGACTGGGAGATCATCCGCCTCGTCAAGCAGGCCGTTCGCATCCCCGTGATCGGAAACGGCGACATCTTCTCCCCCCAGGACGCCCTCCGGATGCTGGAAGAAACGGGGTGCGACGCGGTGATGATCGGGCGGGGCGCGCTGGGGAACCCCTGGCTCTTCCGCCGCACCGTCCACTTCCTGGCCACAGGAGAACTCCTTCCCCCGTCAGCCCCGGCGGAGAGGATTGGACTTGCCCTCTGCCACCTCGACCTGTTTCTCTCGTTCAAAGGGGAGAAGGCCCTCCCCCAGATGCGGAAGCACCTTGCCTGGTACCTCAAGGGCCTTCCCGGGGCCGCCCAGAAGCGTGCTGCAATCAACGCTGCCAGAACCCCGGACGAAGTCCGCACCCTCCTCGTCACCTTTTTAAAAGAAGCCTCCCTTGCTTCTCTTGCTCCCCACAATCCCATTTGATTTGGTGAACATGGCCGGCGTATTTCTCCTGTGTGTTGGCCCGGCCAATTGCTAAATTGAAAATTCTGTGCTTGCTCCGGCAGGGTGTTTTTGTTAAAATTAATGTACACAAAAGTGTGCACAGAAAAGGGTGTGGGGATTGCGCGATTTCTTCCGCATCGGGGACAAGCTGGTCAGCATGGAGAAGGTCAGCCGCGTCCTCAATCAGATCTTATCCCTGCGCAGCCAGGGTTTTTCCCAACAGGAAGTTGCCGACCGCGTTGGAGTGGACCGGAGCTTTGTTTCGAGGCTGGAGAGCCTGGGCGCGGTCCGGAGGGGAGCCCGCATTGCCGTTGTTGGTTTTCCCGTCAAGAACAAAGATGAAATTGTTTCTCTGCTGGAAGAACTTGGCGTCGATTTCCATCTCATCATGACCAATGAGGAGCGCTGGCGTTTTGTCGAAGAGAAATCCGGCCTGGAGCTGTTCAACGAAGTGATGGATCTCATCGCCCGGGTCCGGGCCTACGACGTCGTGATTCTGATCGGTTCGCGGCAGCGGATTAACTGGGGAGCAGCCCTGCTGGACAAGGAGGTGCTCGGCATTAATTTGGGAGAAACGCCGCTGACAGAGGATCAGTACGTGGATCCGGAACGCCTGCAGGAGCTGATCCTGGCGGTTCGATGAATCTTTTCGGTAAGGCCATGGAAATTTCAGAAAGCGGGGGCGGTTTATGAAGCGCATTATCAGCGTGAGCCTTGGCTCATCAAAGCGGGACCACAAGGTGGAAGCGGAATTTCTAGGAGAGAAATTCCTTATCGAGCGCATCGGTACAGACGGGGATATGAACAGGGCGATCCAGATGATCCGCGAACTGGACGGCAAGGTGGATGCCTTTGGGATGGGGGGGATCGACCTTTACCTGGTTGCAGGAAAACGGCGCTGGATGATCCGGGAAGCAAAAAAGATCGCGGCGGCCGCCCGGCTCACTCCCATTGTGGACGGCAGCGGGCTTAAAAACACGCTGGAGCGAAAAGTCGTTCCTTATCTGCAAAAAGAGTTGGGCTGGTCCCTCGCGGGAAAGCGCGCGCTGATGGTCTCCGCTGTGGACCGCTTCGGGCTGGCCGAAGCCCTGACCGAGGCAGGATGCATGATGACGTTCGGGGATCTGATCTTCGCGCTGGGGATTCCGATTCCCCTTCACAACCTGAAGACGCTGGAGATGCTTGCCCGCCTCCTGCTTCCCATTCTGAGCCAGCTTCCCTTTAAGTACCTCTATCCTACTGGGGCAAAGCAGGAAGAGGTGACCGCGAAGTACGAGCGGTATTACCTGGATGCGGACATCATCGCCGGCGACTTCCACTTCATTCGCAGGTACATGCCCCCGAAGCTCCCGGGGAAGATCGTCATTACGAATACGGTTACCAGGGACGACGTAGAACTGCTGCGGGAGCGGGGGGCCGCTGTTCTCGTAACCACCACCCCGGAGTTTGGCGGCCGCTCCTTTGGAACGAATGTCCTGGAGGGGGTTTTGATTAGCCTTTTGGGGAAAACAACGGCCGAAGTTACTCCGGAGGATTACAGTGCTCTCCTGGATAGAATCGGATTTAAACCCCGCGTGGAGTACCTGCAGACTCCTTAGGTCGAGTTTTTCATCTCTTTGAAGAGGGGGCGAAAAATGGTCAGATTTGCCTTTATCATTCACCCCATCGACCTCGAGGATATTACGAAAAGGCTGAAGTTTTTCAGGCTTTTGCCGGGCCGCATGGTGGAGGGGATCGTCAGGCGCTTTCCTGTTTACAAGGCCTCGGAGATCCGGGGGGTGAAATCCCCCTGGGCTGAAACCGAGGGGTGGTTTATCATCTGTCCGCTTACTTCCCGCCAGATGCTGGAGCTTCCCGCATCCTACGTGACCCGCCGGATCATTGAAGCGGGGAGGCTGGCAGAACGGCTGGGGGCCGGGATCGTGGGGCTTGGAGCGATGACTTCGGTGGTGGGTGACGCGGGTGTTACTATCGCAAAGAATTTAAAGATTGCCGTGACAACGGGAAACAGCTACACCGTCGCGACAGCCCTCGAAGGGACGCGGAAAGCCGCCGAATTCATGGGGATTAATCTGGCGCGTGCTGAGGTGGCGGTCATCGGGGCAACAGGCTCGATCGGAAGCGTCTGCGCCAAAATCATGGCGCGGGAGGCGGGGCGCCTGACTCTGGTTGCCCGCCAGCGCTCCCGCCTGGAGCGTCTTGCCCGCCAGATCTTGTACGAAACGGGAGTTGCGGCGCGTCTGGCGACAAATGTAAGGGAGGCGCTGCGCGGCGCAGATGTGGTGATCACCGTAACTTCTGCGGTCGATGCCGTGATCGAGCCCGGGGATTTGAAGCCGGGGGCGGTGGTCTGCGACGTTGCCCGCCCTCGCGACGTGTCGCGCCGGGTGGCGGAGGTGCGCCCTGATGTCCTCGTCATCGAAGGGGGCGTCGTGGAGGTGCCGGGGGATGTGGAATTTAATTTCAATTTCGGCTTCCCTTCGAAAACAGCCTACGCCTGCATGGCCGAAACGATGATTCTGGCGCTTGAAGGAAGGTGCGAGAATTTCTCCCTGGGGCGCGACCTCACCGTTGCCCAGGTGGAGGAGATCAGCCGCCTTGCTGCGAAGCACGGATTTAAGCTTGCAGGCTTCCGCAGTTTTGAGCGCGCATTGAGCCAGGCTGAGCTGGAAAGGATCCGCGCCGCTGCTGCCCGCGCGAAATCCTTGACAAGTTGAAAGCAGGTTACATATAATAGCGTATAAGGTAGGTAAAGGTGCAACAGCAGCGTCCAGCCCCAGGCTGGACTCCTTAGTCCTATAGGGTTTTTAATTTTTAATTTGAGGGAAGGCAGGCAAGACATTTCCTTGTCGCCTTTTTTTGGTCATGGTGGGGGCCGAATAAAAAAAAGGTGATGTTCATAAGATTTTAGGAGCAAAATCACTTTGAGGGAGCGAGCGCATTGCCAGAAAAAGAAGTTCTTTTGACGGGAAACGGGATCAAGAAGCTTGAGGAGGAGCTTGCGTATTTGAAATCCGTCAAGCGTCGGGAAATCGCGGACCGGATCCGGGCCGCGATTGAATTTGGCGATATCAGCGAAAACTCCGAATACGAAGAGGCAAAAAATGAGCAGGCTTTTGTCGAAGGCCGGATTCTCACTCTTGAAAAGATGCTTCGCCACGCGCGGGTTATCGATACCAGTGAAGTTCCCACTGACACCGTTTCCATCGGCGCCACGGTGCGCTTAAAGGACCTGGAATACGGCGATGAGATCGAGTATACCATCGTCGGCTCTGCGGAAGCAGATCCTGCCGCGAACAAAATCTCTCATGCCTCACCGGTAGGAAGAGCGCTCTTGGGGCAAAAGACGGGGGCCGTGGTTGAGGTCAAGGTTCCCGCGGGAATTTTGAAGTATCAGATTCTTGAAATCCATAAGTAAACAGGCGACGATTTAAGAGATGCTACAGCGACTGCAGGGGAGGAATATTATGTCTACCATTCGTGAGGGCCAGGCATCTGATCTCCTCATGACAAGGCGCGAAAAGCTGGAGGAAATGCGGGCGCGCGGGATTGAACCTTTCGGCGGGAGGTTCCCTGTAACCCACCATGCCGGGGAAATCGTTCAGAACTTCCCTGCCATGGAAGGAAAGGAAGTGGCGCTTGCCGGGCGGTTGGTGGGGAAAAGAAGCCACGGCAAAGCCTGCTTTGCGGATCTGCTGGACTTTTCGGGCCGGATCCAGATCTACGCCCGGGTGGATGGTTTGGGGGCCGATGCGTACGATTTATTTAACAGGCTCGATATCGGAGACATTGTCGGGGTCCGGGGGAAGGTCTTTCGCACCAGGCGCCAGGAAATCTCTGTAGAGGTGGCATCTTTTCAAATTCTGGCCAAGTCCCTCCATCCCCTTCCGGAAAAGTGGCACGGCCTGAAAGATGTGGATTTGCGCTACCGGCAGCGTTACCTGGATTTGATCGTCAACCCTCAGGTAAAGCAGACCTTTCTTACCAGGTTCAAGATCATCAGTGCGATTCGCCGCTTTTTGGAAGCCCGCGGGTTTCTCGAAGTGGAAACGCCGATGATGCATCCGGTTGCAGGAGGAGCGGCAGCCCGGCCTTTCATTACTTACCATAACGCCCTGGATATGACTCTTTATTTGCGGATTGCCCCGGAGCTGTACCTGAAGCGGCTCCTTGTAGGAGGATTCGAGAAAATCTTCGAAATCAACCGGAGCTTCCGGAACGAAGGGATTTCCACAAAGCACAACCCCGAATTTACCATGCTGGAACTCTACCAGGCATATGCAGATTACGAAGACATGATGCGGATTACGGAGGAACTCCTGAATACAGTGGTCCAGGAGGTTTTGGGGACGACTCAGGTTCAGTATGGGGGCCGGGTGATTGACTTTTCCCTCCCCTGGCGAAGGATGACCATGCTCGAGGCGGTCCAAAAGTATACCGGTGAGGATTTCGGCCACTTCGACGATGAGGCGGCGCGCCGGCAGGCCCGGAATTTGGGGTTGGAAGTTCCCTCCGGGGCGGCCTGGGGGATCGTCTTGAACGAAGTTTTTGAGGCTTTTTGCGAGGAACATCTGGTGCAGCCGACCTTTATCACGGGGCACCCGGTTGAGGTTTCGCCGCTGGCGAAGCGGAACAGGGACAACCCTCGCTTGACAGACCGCTTTGAGCTGTTTATCATATCCTGGGAAATTGCAAATGCCTTTTCCGAATTGAACGATCCCCTCGAGCAGCGGGCGCGCTTCCAGCAGCAGCTGGAGGCGCGGGAGCGGGGGGATGAACAGGCGCACATGATGGATGAGGAATTTTTGCATGCCCTGGAATTCGGGATGCCTCCTGCGGGAGGGCTTGGGATTGGGATTGACCGTCTGGTCATGATTTTGACGGATTCCCCTTCGATTCGGGATGTTATCTTCTTTCCCACCATGCGCCCGAGGGAAATATGAGGAAAGGCTGGGTGCAGAAAATAAAGAAGAAAAAATAGAAAAAACCGCAGGAAGAGAAGAGAACGCAGTTGACAAGAGAACGGGAGTATGCTATGATAAAAACCCGGAGCCGGTTGTTGACCGGCTCTGAGTCGCCAGAACCAGGTCCTTGAAAACTGAACAGCCGTATAGGGCACCTCGAAAAGATTCCACGGAGAGTTTGATCCTGGCTCAGGACGAACGCTGGCGGCGTGCCTAACACATGCAAGTCGAACGGTCCCGCACTCAAC